>DQTM01000035.1 GCA_015662785.1 Sulfurospirillum arcachonense
ACCCATAGCCATAGCACCAAAAAGAAGTGCTAACGTAAGTACTAAACCAACGACCGTTCCTAAATCCATGTGCGTCCTTGCCTTTTAAAAACTATAATTTTTATTTATTCTAATTATTTTTATGTTAAAAAGTGGTTAAAAGAACCATTTTATAACGATTAAAACATTATTTAGTTAAAATATCGACTATTTATATAAACAATTTAGAGGAAAGTTATCAATGCGTACATCAATCGCTATTATGGCTGCTGGATTTGGCACAAGAATGAAATCAAAAAAGCCAAAAGTTTTACATGAAATTAGTGGATTTCCTATGCTTCACCACATCATAAAAGAGGCCGGGAAGATTTCAGATGATATTCATGTTATACTTCACCACCAAGCAGACTTAATACAGCAAATGATGAATGTTCATTTTCAAAATATAACTTACGTAATGCAAGACCACAATAACTTCCCTGGAACTGGTGGGGCTATCATGGGAGTAATTCCCAAGTATGAAAAGGTTTTAGTTCTCAATGGTGATATGCCACTCCTTGAAGCAGAAGATATGAAAGCATTTTTTAAAGAAGATGCAAAAGTAGTCATGAGTAGCTTTACATGTAGTGACCCAACTGGTTATGGAAGAGTCATCATGGACGAGACTCATAAAGTTTCAAAAATAGTAGAACATAAAGACGCAAATTCAAATGAATTAAAAGTAAAAAATGTAAATGCAGGTGTATATCTGTTTAATACAGAATTTTTACAACAGAACCTTCCAAAACTTTCAAATAATAATAGTCAAAAAGAGTACTACATAACAGATTTAGTAAGCATAGCAAATGAGCAAAACATAGAAGTAAAAGCAGTCGATATAGACGAAGAGACTTTTATGGGTGTGAATTCAAAATACCACCTAAGCATTGCTGAAATTCTAATGCAAAACCGAATAAAAAAACGTTTTATGGAAGCTGGTGTTGCTATGAGACTTCCTGAGACTATTTATATTGAAAGCGATGTTGTTATAGAAGGAGAATGTGTTTTAGAGAGTGGTGTATCACTTATAAAAGGTGCTAAAATCATAAACTCTATTGTAAAAACAAACTCTGTTGTAGAAGATAGTATGCTTAAAAACTCAGAGATTGGACCAATGGCAAGAATAAGACCAAAATCGGTGCTAATCGACTCTAAAATAGGAAACTTCGTAGAAATAAAAAAATCAACTCTAAACGGTGTAAAAGCTGGACATCTAAGCTACTTGGGTGACAGCGAAATAGACACAGGCACAAACATAGGCTGTGGGACTATTACATGTAACTACGATGGAAAAGAAAAGTACAAAACGATTATAGGTAAAAATGTTTTTGTGGGAAGTGATTCTCAGCTTGTAGCTCCTATTACTATTGAAGATGATGTCATCATTGCAAGTGGAACAACTGTTACAAAGAGTGTTAAAAAAGGAAGCTTAGCAATAGCAAGAACAAAAATGAAAATTTTGGACGGTTTTTTCTATAAATTCTTCGGAAAAAACAATGCTTAAAAACAAAAATATTCTCGTGGGCGTTACTGGAAGCATAGCAATATACAAAACACTAGAGATTATTCGCCTATATGTAAAAGCAGGAGCTAGTGTAAGAGTCATCATGAGTGAAGAGGCAAAACGTTTTATCACCCCACTTACCTTTGAAGCTATCAGCCAAAATGAGGTCTTACATGTAGACTCTGAGAGCTGGGCAAATGACCTTAACCACATTCACATTGGTAAATGGGCAGATGTTTTTGTTATAGCACCTATCACGGCAAACACTATAAATAAACTCTCTTATGGTATTGCTGACAATCTTCTAACGCAAACAATACTAGCTTTTAACAAACAAATCATCATAGCACCTTCAGCAAATACAAATATGATACTAAATCCAATCACAAAACAGAGCCTTGAAAAACTTGAAAGCTTAGGTTATATAATGTGCGAACCACAAGACAAACTCTTAGCTTGTAATGATGTAGGAAATGGAGCACTTGCAGAGCCTGGGAAGATATTTGATATAACAGCTCGTGAACTTCTCAAAGATGAGTTTTGGAGTGGTAAAAAAGTTATAGTTACAGGTGGTGGAAGCATTGAAAAAATAGATGATGTAAGATGCTTGACAAACTTTTCTAGTGGAAAACAAGCAGATGCTTTAGCATATGCATATTTTTTAGCAGGTGCTGATGTTACTCTTATTAGCTCAAAAAAGTCTTTACATGTAGAAGCTTTACATGTGAAAAGCTCTTGTGAGTTTAAAAAGGCTATAGAGAGTTCTACATGTAAAGGGTCTTATCTTGTTATGTGTGCTGCAATTAGTGACTTTATTCCTCTACATGTAGAGAGTGGAAAACTTAAAAAAGACAAGCTTGGAGAGAACTGGAATTTAGAACTTGTAAAAAATGAAGATATACTTTTAGGACTTGAAAAAAAAGATATTAAAACTATAGGATTTAAAGCTGAAATGGATAGAAAAACAGCTTTAAGTAGTGCAAAAAATATGTTAGAAATAAAATCACTTGATGCAGTTTGTCTAAATATACTTGACAATAAAAACAGTTTTGGAAATTCTGAAAATGAAGTTACTTTTATAACAAAACAGAGTGAGATAAAACTATCTATGGCATCAAAAATAGAGATTGCACAACAAATAGTGGAGTTATCAAAAAAGTTATGATGAACAACATCTCTAAACTTTCAAAAATTGATGCAAATGCAAACAGTAAAAGCTCGATGAGATTCAATGGCTCTTTGCCAATCACAATAGAAGTTCTTAAAAATCTTGGTATGGATAGATACAAACTTCTTCTAGGAACAAAAGAGTTTACTACAAAAAGCCAAAAAAAGTTGGAACGTGGAGCAAAGTACTGGGGAAGTTTTGGAGAAGGTAAAGCTGGGATTATAACAATATCAAACTTGATTAAAAAACCTAATTTTTTACAAAATAACAGTGGTTTTTTAGACATAGAATTGAGTGAATTTTTAGCTCAAATAGCGCAAGTAGAATCGCCCATAAGTACTTTTAAAGAATGGTTAATAGAAAACCTAGAAAATGATGATACAAAAAAAGACAAATTTATAATTTTTAGTGATATACTTCTTGCACTAAAGGAAGACATCATACATTTGCCACTAAAACATAATGGAAAGACTACTCTGCTTCAAATAAAACTTGGTCCTTCTTATATGGAATTTTATTGTGCTTTTGAGAACTTGGGGCCTATGAATGGTTATATCAGTAAAGGGGTTTTTAATTTAAATGTACTATTTGATAAAACATTTTATTTTTTAAAAAAATCAAATATAGCAAGCAATATAAGTATTTTAAAACCGATAGAACCGCTATATAATTCAGATAAATTAATACTAGATTTGAAAGGTTAGACTTGGTAAATGATTTAAATCACTTAGCAATTATAATGGATGGCAATGGACGCTGGGCAGAGCGTCAAAGTAAACGTCGCTCAGCAGGGCACGAACAAGGTGCTAAAAATGTACGTATTATTACAGAGTACTGTGCCCAGATTGGTGTTAGGTATCTAACGTTATATGCATTTAGTACAGAAAACTGGAAACGCCCAAAAACAGAGATAGAATTTTTAATGAAATTATTGAGTAAATTTTTGAAAAAAGAGTTAAAAACACTCAAAGAAAACAATATACGTTTTGATATTATAGGCGACATTAGTAAATTTTCAAAATCTTTACAAAAAACAATTTTACATGTAAAGAGTGAAACATCAAATTGCACTGGCATGACTCAAATTTTAGCTATAAACTATGGTTCACGCGATGAGATAACAAGAGCAGTAAACCAAGCTATTAAAAAAGGTATAGAGATAGAAGAGAAAGATATAGGTGAGCTTTTAGATACATCTAATTTTCCTGATGTTGATTTGCTTATACGTACAGGCGGTGACCAAAGGCTTTCAAACTTTTTACTTTGGCAAAGTGCTTACGCAGAACTTTTTTTTACAAATACATTGTGGCCAGATTTTAGCAATGGAGAGCTTGAAACTATACTCTCAAAATACGAAACAACATCTAGGAGATTTGGAGCATTATGATAACATCAACATTAGCAATAGTTATTTTTTATGGATTTATTGGACTTGCAGTTGGTTCATTTTTAAATGTAGTCATTATAAGAGTCCCAAAAGGTGAAAGCATATCTTTACCAGCATCTCACTGCGTTACATGTAAACATCCACTAAAGTGGTATCATAATATACCAATCTTTTCATGGGTTTTTCTTGGCGGTAAATGTGCATATTGCAAGGAAAAAATCTCTATACAATATCCTATCATAGAAGCATTAACTACTTTTATATTTATCTCAACTGCATATCAAACAAGCTTCGTAGCTGAAACATTGATACTCTCAACACTTTTCACTATGCTCTTAGCACTTAGTGTTATAGACTTCAAGTACAAAGCCGTACCTGATTGCATAAGTATACCTGCTCTTTTTGTGGCTCTTTTTGTAGATGATTTTCTCATCTCTTTAAATGATGCTTTGCTACTAGCTGGCGGATTTGCACTACTTCGTATCTTTGTATCTTGGATTATCAAAAAAGAGGCGATGGGAGAAGCAGATATTATTATAGCTGGAATCATAGGAGCTACTGTTGGAGTAGAACTTGGACTTGCGGCAATCTATATTTCGGCGCTAATAGCACTTCCTGTTTTTATGATTGTCAAGAAAAAAGGATATGAGTTGCCTTTCATACCATTTTTGGCACTTGGTTTGTATATAACTTGGGTATTTTCACCTCAAGTTACAACTGTGCTTAGGATGATTTATGGGTAGAGTTAATCACTATTTATTAAAACATTTTAGTTCACTGTTTGCATCTCTATTTTTTACACTATTTTTTATAACTTCGGTTGTATTTTTTATAAAAATTGCAAGTATAACAGCTGTAATTAAAATCAGCTTTTATGAATTAGGCTTGCTTTATGTCTATCTTTTACCAAATATACTCATATATACTCTACCTATTACTTTTTTTATAGCTCTTAGTATATCTCTGTTTAATCTCTCAAAAGAAAATGAAACAATAGTACTTTTTACACTTGGTTATATGCCAAAAAAGATAGCAAGACTTTTTATAGTAGTATC
>DQTM01000010.1 GCA_015662785.1 Sulfurospirillum arcachonense
GTTTGCATTGAGATATCTTTACCATCAATATTTTTTACATTAAAATCATAAATCGTCATTCTTATATCCTTTGAGCGGTATTTTACCATATAATTATCTATATAATAAAAACCGAATAAAGGTATAGTTTTATTTTGAAGTTGCACCTTTTGCAAATTTACTAAGAATACCGCTTATTTTTGTTAAAACTTTATCACAACCTTTTATGCTATGACGTTTTCCTATGTATTTTGGATCATTATATGAAAGAGTAACCACACCTTTTTCATCTTCCATTATTAAAGCTTTTGTGTAGTAATCTAATTGATATTTTCTAAATTTTATCTCTACATGCAAAGATTTTGGCATAATGTAAGAATGAACTACATTGGCTCAAAAAAACACTTATTAGACTTCATTGAAACTACTGTTAAAAAAGAAGTAAGCTCATTAAAAAATAAGGTTTTTTGTGACCTCTTTGCAGGAACTGGAGCAGTTGGAGCACACTTCAAAACAAAAGTCAGAAAAGTCATAGCAAATGACATTGAACCTTATGCCTATACTCTCATCTATAACAAGATTAAAAACTCATCTACTTATGATTTGCAGAAGATTGTCTATGCGCCAAAAGAGGGTTTCATATATGAAAACTATGCTAAAGAACGCTCTTATTTTTCGGAAAATAATGCAAAAAAAATAGATGGTTTGCGTGAAGCTATTGAAAAAAGCTTTATATGTAAAGATATAAACGAAGACCAATACCACTATTGCTTGGCTTCACTTCTGTTTTCAGCCGATAGAGTTGCAAATACTACTGGTGTTTATGGTTCATTTTTAAAAAAATTAAAATTCATGGCAAAGAGTGAGATGAAGTTTCTACCTCATACTTTTGAACCAAGTAAAAACAAACATGAAGTCTACAACCAAGATGCAAATGAGCTTATAAAAACCATAGAGGGTGACATACTTTATCTTGACCCACCTTATAACCATAGGCAATATGGTTTAAACTACCATATACTAAATACTATAGTCAAAAATGAAACTTTTGAGCCACGAGGTAAGAGTGGTTTCGATAAGTATATTCGTTCAGATTATTGTCAAATTACTAAAGTTGAAGAGGCTCTTGAAACTCTTATAAAAGAGGCTAAATTTAAATATATTTTTTTAAGCTACTCAAATGATGGAATTTTAGATAAAATGTCAATCAAAAAAATAATGAGCAAATATGGTTCATATAGTGTGGAAGAGTTTGACCACTCAAGATATAGAACTAGTAAAAAATCAAAAAAAGGGCATGTAACAGAATACTTACATGTAGTGATAAAAGATGGAATGTAATTATTTTGGAGTTTGTGGAAGTTGTAAACTCTATGAGCTTAGCTACGAAGAGCAAGTTCAAAAAAAACAATTGTATATAAAAGAGCTGTTTGAGTCTTTACATGTAAAAAGTTTTGAAACATTTACTTCACCTGATTCTCACTATAGAAACCGAGCAGAGTTTAGAATCTGGCACGATGATGACGGTATGCACTATGCGATGAACCAAATAGAGAAGAAAAAAGTAGTTTTGATTGATAAATGTCCAAAAGTAGTAAAAAAAATAGATGATTTGATGACTCCACTAAAACGGATGATTGAAAGTGATGAGATGCTTAGACGTAAACTCTTCTCTATTGAGTTTCTCTCCTCAACTACAAAAGTTTTAGTCTCAATGTTATATCATAAAAAAATAGACGAAAGTTGGGATATACATGCTAAAAAACTTGAAGATACATTTGGTATAGCTGTCATTGGTCGTAGTAAAAAGGTTAAAAGAGTTATCTCAGATGACTTTGTAATTGATGAGCTACATGTAAACAAAAATCTTTACATGTATAAGATAATAGAAGGTGGATTTTCACAACCAAATAGCTCTGTAAACGCTCATATGATAGAGTGGGCTACTTTACATGTAAACAATCCAAAAGACTTGCTAGAACTCTACTGTGGACATGGAAACTTTACTATACCCTTCGCAAAACAGTTCAATAAAGTACTAGCAACTGAAATATCAAAATCATCAATCAAATCTGCAAAAGAGAGTTGTGAGATGAATGATGTAACAAATATTGAGTTTATTAGAATGAGTGTAGAGGACTTAACAAGTGCTTTGAAAAAAGAGCGAGAATTTGTAAGACTAAAGGAAATAAATCTTGATGATTATGATTTTTCTCATGTTTTTGTAGACCCTCCACGAGCTGGAATAGACGAGAAAAGTTTAGAGTTTATAAGCCAATTTGAAACCATCATCTACATCTCTTGTAATCCTGAAACTCTAAAGAGGGATTTAGAGTTTTTAAAAGATAAATTCGAGATAAAAAACTTTGCAATTTTTGATCAGTTCCCTCATACGGATCATATAGAATCAGGTGTTATACTTCAAACTCACCAAGCTTAGAGTTGATTACATCTGCTTGTTTTGATAACTCTTGCGAAGCTTCATAGAGTATTTCGGCACTCTTGTTGTTTTGTTTTGAAAACTCTAGGATAGTATCTATCTTGGATATGACTTTTTGAGTATCGTCAGTAAGTGCTTAAGTAACTCTTGAAGCATCAAGAGAAGCTTGTGAAGCACTTTCCATGATACTACTAGTAGCTACAATATCATCTTGAACTTTGCTAGAACTTATTACTAGCTGCTCTACAAATTGATAATTTTGATTCATCTGTTCACTTGCATCAGCTACATTTTGTACTATGACATTGATAGTTATGTTTATTTCACCTAGTGACTTTTGAGTTCTTTCAGCTAACTTTCGTACTTCGTCAGCAACAACAGCAAAACCACGTCCATGCTCACCTGCACGCGCAGCTTCTATTGCTGCATTTAGAGCGAGTAAATTAGTCTGATCTGCGATGTCGGAGATAACATCAAGTACGCTTTTTACTTGTTCTGTTTCTTCAGAAAGTTCAGAAAGTTTTTGAGCTGTTGTTGCTTCTATTTGAGCTGCTTGATGTATGTTTTTAACAAGTAATTTTATATCGTTGGTAGCTTGACTTAACTCAGTTGATACCGTTTTTATATCTTCACTTGTTTTGTTTGAACTAAGAGTTGCATTTTGAAGTTCTGTCTTCATAGAATCCCCTATGACTTTTGTCTCTTCAACAAAGATGAGTTCATCGGTGGTTCTTTTTTCTATCTCACTAGTCGTATTTGATATGTTTTGTGCAATATTTTCGTTTTCATTGGAGCTAGTTTTAGCTATCTTTACTGTATCGTGTATTTTTTCTATAAAAATGTTTATATTTCTGGAGAGTTCGGCTATCTCATCTTCACCATCTATACTAATCCGTTTTGTCAAGTCTCCATCGCCACTCGCCAAATCTTTTGACACTTCAGCTAAAGAGTCAACTGAGCCAGTAATGCTTTTAACCAAAATAAAAGTAAATAGTATGAAAAAAGCCAAGCCAACTAAAGATCCCCCTATGAGGAGAAGTCTTGAAAGCGATAAAAACTCTTTGTATTCTACATTTGTTTTGCCAAATTCCACGAGCATAGTTTCGTGACTCATGTCACTACTTAAAATAGTTTCAACTTTATGATGATTTACATCTATACCGTTAAAAGCATATACAACTAAACCTATGTTGAGAGAAAAACCACAAAATGTTGCAATGATAAGCATCCAACCCTTTGTTTTGATATTAATTTTATTTAATAAAAACATAAAATCACCTTATTTGTTAATTTTAAGAATTACATACTTTTTATTATTATATCTTCATGATATTCGTCATTAATTTACAAAAAAGTATCTGTGTGCTATACTCTTAAAAATTTAAAGGAGATGATATGGAGTGCCCAATGCCAACGGTCAACACAAATGATGACAAGATATTAAAACAGATTTTTGAAGAGTGTAAAA
>DQTM01000191.1 GCA_015662785.1 Sulfurospirillum arcachonense
ATTCTAAGGAAAATTAATGTTAGAGTACAAATATCAGAACTTTTATGAAGCGATTGAGCATAATGCTAAAGTAAGTCCAAGTAAACCGGTTATCTTTATAGAGAAAAGAAAAGTAGACAATCTTCACTTTAAACGTAAGATTGATACATTTGCTAGGTTTTTGGAGTTTAGCGGCATCAAAAGTAAAGACAAGGTTGCTATGATAGTTGGTAACTCTGAAGAGTTTATGATATCACTCTTTGCTATAACAAAGATAGGGGCTGTTGCAGTCCCTATCAACACTTTTTTGAAGCATGAAGAGTTTGAGTACATAGTTAATGACTGTGAAGCAAAGATGCTTATAAGTTCACCATCACTCTCCAAAGAGACAAAAAATCTTTTGTACTCAACAGCAGTAGAGAAGATTGTTTGGACTGAGGATTATGATGGACTTGATGATAAAAATTATAGTTTTGTAGAGATTACAAGTTCTAATGAATCTCATGAACAGCTTATGAATCCTCCTAAGCTTGATGATTTGGCTTGTATAGTTTATACTTCAGGAACAACAGGCAAACCAAAAGGTGCAATGCTAAGTTTTAGAAATATATTTTCAAATTCTTGGAGTGGTCAAAAAGCATTTAAAGTAGATGAAAAAGATAGATTTTTGGTATTTTTACCAATGTTTCACTCTTTTACACTCTCTGTAATGGTGATTTTACCAGTTATGACAAACTCAGCTATTATCATTGTCAAGTCAGTATTTCCTTTTGCAAATGTACTCAAGCAAGCACTTCTTAAACGTGCGACTATTTTCTTAGGAGTACCAACGCTCTATAACTCTTTGATAAAAGCTAAGATTCCTTGGTATTTTATGTGGTTTAATAAAATTAGACTTTTTATATCAGGAAGTGCACCTCTTAGTGAATCAGTTTTAAATGATTTTAGTACAAAATTTAAAAATGCAACCCTTACAGAAGGTTATGGTCTTAGTGAATGTTCTCCTGCAGTTGCAGTAAACCGTTTAGATAAACAAAAACCATTCTCTGTTGGTCTTCCTTTAGAGAGTTATGAGATAAAAATAGTCAATGATGAAATGGTGGAAATGCCTACTGGTGAGGTTGGTGAAATCATTATCAAAGGTGATTGTGTCATGATGGGTTATCTAAATCGTCCTGATGCTACAGATGAAACTATCATTAATGGTTGGTTGCTTAGTGGAGATTTAGGAAAGATGGATGAAGATGGATTCCTTTACATAGTAGATAGAAAAAAAGATTTGATTATATCTAAAGGTATCAATATCTATCCAAGAGAGATAGAAGAAGTTTTAGCTCTTTATGAAGGAGTTGATGCAGCCGCTGTAATAGGTATAAAAAATGAGCTCAATGATGAAGAGGTTATGGCATTTGTGCAACAAAAAGAAGATGTCAATCTTAATGATTTGGAGATAAAAAAGTATCTAAAATCTCACTTGGCAAACTTCAAAGTACCTAAACATATCTATTTTGTGGAAGAGTTACCAAAGAATGCTACAGGAAAAGTACTCAAAAGAATCCTAAAAGAACAAGTTCAAAAGGGTGAATTTACTAAAGCTTAAAAGAGAAGTTTAATACTTCTCTTAACAACTATCATCTTTTTGTTATGCTAAAATGTTAAACTTAGATAATTTGATTTACATGTAAAGGTATTTTTTGCGCTATCTGATAGATTTTTTAGAGACTAAAACTGTTGAAAATAGTATAATTTTTGAACATCTTAAATCCACAAAACAAGAAGCTATACTTTTAAAAGAGATAACACAACAGTATATAAGTGGTAGTGTAGAAGTTGTTGTTTTAGATACTCTTGTAACTCAATTTGGCGATAAAAAATATAGTCATATTAAACAACTGCCTTTAGTAAAAAATCTGCTTGACCAAGGATGGATAACTCTTGGTGCTTTTGTAAACCTCAAAATTGCGGAAACTTCAAATTTGGAGCTTTTGAACTCTACAGTAACTCTTAGTAGCTCGTTTTTAAAACTTTTAGAAGATGGAACTTTGGATATGGAACTACCAGAAGTTGTGCCTTATAAAGATCATCTAGAATATCTAAAAGACCAGTTTTTACGAATAGAGATGTACCAAAAACTTAGTCTCAATAAACAAAATGCCATTAACATTAGCTCTCTTAATTCAAAACTTCAACTTTTAGAATCAAGAATACTTGCAAGAGTAGAATCTAGTGAAATAGATATAGCTATAGAAAAAATATTTACAGACTTTGAATTGAATCAAAAAGAACAAGTTATATTTTTAGCACTTCTGAAAGAGGAGTATGCAAGCGAGTTTGAATCTCTAAGAGATATGAATACATTAGTAAATCTCATAAGTGTTGATGACTATGAGAAGATAAAAAATAGAGCTCTCCTTGAAGAGGGTTCAAAACTGGTTGAAGAAGAGATTATAGATTACGATGAAATGTTAAATGGCTTTGGTGGAGTCTCAAGAAGCTTTTTTATAAGTGAAGAGTTACTTCAAAAAATAATGCATCCAAACAAAGAAAAAAAAGCAAAAAAAATAAAACTAGATATGCTCATACAAAACCAAGAACTTTTTGAACTAGTAGACCCAAAAACAACACTAGATGATGTTGTATTAACTCCAAAAACAAGAGAACTTTTAGATAACCTTTTGAAACAAGTAGATAGAAATGTTATGAAACTTCTAAGAGAGTGGGGAGTAAAAGAGGGACGTGGGGGGATTGATGCCAAAATTATTTTTTATGGACCTCCAGGGACTGGAAAAACTATGACGGCATACTCTTTGGCAAAGTCAATGAAAAAAAGAGTTTTAAGTTTTGATTGTTCTAAAATACTCTCTAAGTATGTAGGAGAGAGTGAGCAAAACGTAAGAGCAATTTTTGATAACTTTAGAGATTTGGCAATGAAAACTAAGAGTGAGCCAGTTTTACTACTAAACGAAGCTGACCAATTTTTAAGTGCTCGTACAACTGATGGTGGAAGTGGTGCGGATAAAATGCATAACCAAATGCAAAACATATTTTTAGAACAGATAGAGAAGTTTAATGGTGTTTTGATAGCAACTACAAACTTACTTGAGACAATTGATGGTGCATTTTCAAGACGTTTTGATTATAAAATAGCGTTTGAAAAACCAACTTTAAAACAGAGAATTGAACTTTGGCAAAAACTTCTTCCTGAGAGTGCAGTTTATGAAGAGAGTTTTTCTATTGAAAACTTAGCAAAGCATGAACTTAGTGGTGGACAGATAAAGCTAGTATTGAAAAACTGTGCCTTAAGAGTTGCAATCAAAGAAGAGCCAATTTTTAGTATGGAAGATTTTGTAAGTGCTATAAAAAGAGAGAAAGCAGGAGTATTTGGAGAGGAGAAATCTATGGGTTTTGTTTCTATATAAAATAAAAATATTTTAATATGAATTAAGGTAAAATTTGTAGCTTTAGCTTAATTGATATTAATTTTAAAACTCTTGAGCTAGTGGCTATTTGTTCAAACGGTTTCGAGGTGGGTGCCCCACAATCATAGATTGTGACCCTTCCACTGCAAATGTTTTCACGAAACAGACACTAGTTCAAGAGTTTATTACAAGGATTTTCCATGACACAAATGTCACATATGGATTTTGCTCATCCCTATTTTGGAGCATTTTTCCTCTTAGTGTTCGGTACTGTCGTATTTTACGGCATAACTGTTTTAGCAAGAATCGTTTCACGACGAATGGCAAGATTAGATACTGAAAAGTTGAAGCTTACTATTTATGAGTGTGGACCAGAAGTTAGTAAACAGCCTAATAAAATTTCGGCTCATTTCTATCTTTTTGCACTTTTGTTCATACTGTTTGATGTGGAGATTATATTTATGTTTCCATGGGCAGTGAACTTTAAAGTTCTTGGCTGGTTTGGTTTTATTGAGATGGTGCTTTTTATTGCACTTCTCGCAATTGGTTTTGTATATGCATGGAAAAAAGGAGCGCTTGAATGGCACAGCATAAGATAAATTATCTCAGTGAGGGGGGCTTACCAGTCGCACTTACTACAGTAGATAAACTTGTTCAGTGGGGTAGAAGTAACTCAATGTGGCCTTTGACATATGGACTAGCATGTTGTGCTATCGAAATGATGGCAACGGGCGCAAGTAGATATGACTTTGATAGATTTGGAACTATTTTTAGAGCGAGTCCTAGACAATCTGACGTTCTCATTATTGCAGGGACTTTAACGAAAAAACACTCTCCATTTATGAGAAGACTTTATGATCAAATGAGTGAACCAAAATGGGTCATTAGTATGGGAAGTTGTGCAAATACTGGTGGTATGTTTAACACATACGCTACAGTCCAAGGGGCTGATAGAATCATACCAGTAGATATTTATCTCCCTGGTTGTGCACCTCGTCCAGAGTCTTTACAATATGCACTTATGCTTCTTCAAAAGAAAGTAAGAACTGAGAGTGCTTCAAGAAAATTAAAACCGAAGAGGTTGGTGTAATGAGAGCTTATCAAGATAAAAAAAATGTACAAGCAAAAGCTTATTATAATGATAGATTTTACGTAGCTCCTCAAATACCTAAAGATGAAGTTAGTACAGATGAAGTTTTTGCAAAAGATGTTAAAGATTTAGAGTCTTCATTTTTTGTAAAAGAAGCTTACATTCAAAGAGGACAACTTGTAGTTTACATAAGCGCAAAAGATAATCTAGCAGTTATGGAATTTTTAAGAGATAAATTAAACTATAACTTTTTGAGTGAACTTAGTGCTATTGATTGGTTAGCTAAGAGTGGAGAGTTTGAGATATTTTATCAGATGCTTTCAACTTCTAAGAAAAAAAGAATGAGAGTTAAGTTTTTTATCAAAGAAAAAGAAGAGATAAAAAGTGTAACTAGTATTTATCAAAGTGCAGATTGGGCTGAGCGAGAGATGTATGATATGTTTGGTGTTAGAATCACAGGGCATCATTATATGAAAAGAATTCTTATGCCTGATGATTGGCATGATCATCCACTTCGTAAAACTTATCCACTTATTGGTGATGAAGAAGCACAGTGGTATGAGATAGACAAGATTTTTGGACGTGAGTATAGAGATATAATTGGACCTGAAGAGAGAGATGGCGCAAGAATAGTAGAGAAAGATACTCATAGATTTTCAAGAATTAAACACGAAGTTCCTTTTGGGACTGAGTATAGTGAAAAAGAGACTGAGATGGATTATCAAGAAGAGGGCGGTATCCCAATTGTGAGAAAACTGTCTAAAAAGAATGAACCTAAAATACTAAAAGAGAGACCATAATATGCAAAAAGTAAACAAACTTAAACCATTTTTTGAGAACTTAGTATTTGAGAGAGAAGATAACCGTATGATTATCAACTTTGGTCCTCAACATCCTAGTTCTCACGGACAACTTCGTCTTATACTTGAACTTGATGGCGAATTAGTTACAAAAGCTATTCCAGATGTTGGGTATCTTCACCGTGGTATGGAGAAGATGGCGGAAAACATGATATATAATGAGTTTATGCCAACAACAGACCGTATGGATTATATAGCTTCGACTTCAAATAACTATGGCTTTGCTTTAGCTGTTGAAAAACTAATAGACTTAGATGTCCCAAGACGTGCAAAAGTCATTAGAATGATGCTTTTAGAGCTTTCACGTATAACTTCGCACTTGTTTTGGTTAGCTTGTCATGCACTTGATGTTGGGGCTATGACAATTTTCTTGTATGCATTTAGAGAACGAGAGTATGCGATGGACCTTTTTGAGGATTATTGTGGAGCAAGATTGACTCACTCAGCAGTTCGTATAGGTGGAGTTCCACTTGACCTTCCAAAAGGTTGGACAAACTCTTTGATGAAGTTTATTAATGAAATGCCTGCAGCAATAGAGACTTATGAGGGATTACTAGACAAAAACCGTATTTGGAAGATGAGACTTGAAGATGTTGGTGTTATAACTCCTGAAATGGCTCAAAGTTGGGGTTGTAGTGGACTAATGCTTAGAGGAAGTGGTATAGCATGGGATATTCGTAAAGAAGAGCCTTATGAGCTTTATGATGAAGTAGAGTTTGATGTTCCTGTAAGTGATAGATGTGATGCCTACGGAAGATATAAGCTTCATATGAAAGAGATGAGAGAGTCACTAAAAATACTAAAACAACTTATACCAATGTACGCAGAGACTACTCCAGAACTTATGGCAAATGCACCAAAGTATATTTCAGCTCCAAAAGAGCAGGTTATGACTCAAAACTACTCTTTGATGCAACACTTTGTTCTTGTGACTCAAGGAATGCGCCCACCAGTAGGTGAAGTTTATGTTGTAACTGAGTCTCCAAAAGGAGAACTTGGTTTTTATATAAATTCACAAGGTGACCCATATCCATATAGACTTAAAGTAAGAGCTCCAAGTTTTTGGCATACAAGTATACTTCAAGCAGTATTGCCTGGTCAATACTTGGCTGATGTTGTTACGATTATTGGTAATGCCAATATCGTATTTGGCGAAATAGACAGATAGGGGTAGGTATGAAACGATATGATTTAAGGCATCTAAAAGATGATTTTTATGGAAGAATGTTAGAGCTAGTTGAATCTAGTGCAACTGATGAGGTATCTATCTTTATATTTGAAATTGGAGATTTTTCAGGAGTTCAAAAAAGTAGCGACCTTATAAAAGAAGCTGGACATACACTAATGAACTCACTAAAGTTCAATGAAGTTGATTGGACGATAGTTGTTAAAAAAGGAGTGCATGCATGAACAATGACTTAGTAGTAGTTGTAGGTTCTATGCTCTCGCTAGATGACAAAGAGCTTTTTAAAAATATACAAAATTCAAAGATAGCACTTGTATCTGTATTGGAAGATTTACCTCTGATGGAGAGTGTAGAGTTTTTTAGCAGATATGAAGCTGGAAGTGAAGAGGGCGTAGTAGCAATTCTTGCAAAAGAGTTTTTAAAAGATGCTGATTTACCTCAAGAAATAAGAGACTATTTTAATGAGTTAGATGAGGGTTATATAAGTGCTGAGACTAATATAGGGGAAGAAGAGGCAGAAGAGTTACATGTAATGCTTCAAAATGCTTCAAAACCTTTGATTGTTTTTGGTAAAGATATGTTTTTAAACTCACGCGTAGAAAATATTACAAAATTTATAAATCTTCTAAAAAAATATAGCAATATAGAGATAAAGTGTCTAAGAAAACTGAAAACAGATTCTTTACATGTAGAAGAGGTAGAAGAGTTAGAGAGTTTTGATGGGACTGTTGTTTTTGAGTATAGCTCAGACGAAAATGGAGAGCTTTTGATAGGTTCTGCTCAGTTCGCAGTTGCTGCAAAAGTTCAAAATGGGCAACCAATTACAGTAAAAAATCAAAATAGAGAGTTTAGACTTGATAAAAAGTTAAAAGGTACAATTGCTTTAATGCCAAGTATGATAGATGAAAATTCATATAGGTTTGAAGTAGCAAAAATTACAAAGAGAGAAGCGTAATGAAATCTACAGAAGTTTTTACTTCGTGCTTTAGTCGCGAGGAATTTTTGCTGGACTTGTTCAGTAAAAAGGGGACAGTAAAATGAGCGATATTCTTGTAAATATAGATGGCGTTGAATGCAAAGCAAAAGAGGGAGAGTTTGTACTAAACATAGCAAGAGCAAATGATATTTTCATTCCAGCACTTTGTTATCTTTCAAACTGTTCACCAACTTTGGCTTGTAGACTATGTCTGGTAGAGGTTGATGGGAAACGTGCATATTCATGTAATGCAAAAGCAAAAGATGGCATGAGTATAATCACTAAAAATGAAGAGATAGAAAAAGAACGCAAAGCTATCATGGAGATATATGATGTTAATCATCCTTTAGAGTGTGGTGTTTGTGACCAAAGTGGCGAGTGTGAACTGCAAAACTATACAATGGAGATGGAGATTGATTCTCAGAGTCATAGTATAGCTGATATGCCACGTCCTGCTACTGATTGGGGTAAAATTCATTATGATCCATCTTTATGTATAGTTTGTGAACGTTGTGTTACAGTCTGTAAAGATATGATTGGAGAATCAGCACTAAAGACTGTCAAACGTGGTGGTCCTGAACTTGACAAAGAGTGGAAAGAGAAGACTCCTAAAGATGCATATGCAATGTGGAATAAACTTCAAAAGTCTATCATAGGCGTTGCAAGTGGAGCAGATACACTTGAGTGTACTATGTGTGGAGAGTGTAGTTCTGTTTGTCCTGTTGGAGCACTTGTAAGTAGTGACTTTCAGTACAAAGCAAACGCTTGGGAGCTTAAAAAGATTCCAGCAGCTAACCCTCACAGTAGTGATTGTTCACTGATATATTACGATGTTAGACATGACAATGTAACAAATTCAAATGATAAGATTTTTAGAGTTAGCAATGATTATAGTTTTGGACCGATTCATGGTGGAGCTAGATACGGATATGACTTTGAAAATGTAGTTGAAGGTAAAGATGAAGAGGCGTTTGAAAAAGTAATAAACACTATTAAAACAAAAGTAGATACAATTGAATTTAATAGTTTTATAACAAACGAAGAAGCATTGATACTTCAAAAACTAAAAGATAAATATGGTTATAAGCTAGTCAATGATGATGCTTATGCATATAAGAAGTTTTTAGATAACTTTGCATCTACAAGTGGAGAGAATCTTTATAGTGGAGATTTGAAATCAGTTCAGAAAAGTAACTTTGTTATAAGTGTAGGAACTGCAATTAAAACTGACAGCCCAAATGCTGGATATGCATTTAACAATGCTCTTAGTATGAACAAAGGTGCAGGTCTTTATTTCCATCCAGTAGCTGACCCAATAGTAGACGGATACTCTAAAAACTTATTAAGTCTAAATCATAAAGTTGGTGCTGAAGAGGCTGTACTTTATCTTATACTTGATATCTTTGGTAAAAATTTACCTATTGAAACTGCTGATTATCTTAAATCTTTTCACACTACATGCAAACAAACAGTGGGTGAAGGTGAAGAGGCAAAAGAGATAGAAGTAGATGAGAATTCACTTTTTGAAATACTTGGTATTGACGATTTTAGTGAGAAGTTACCAAAACTACTTGCTAAAAAAGATTCTTTTTCACTAATCGCTGGTGAAGATTTATATAACCATTCAAAGAGTAAAAACTTAGCAAAACTTTTAGGACTTATACAAAAATATACAGATTTTAGTGTTGTTATTATTCCAAGTCAGACAAATACTTTAGGTGTTTCTATTATATGTGACTTAAATAAAAACAGAGGTGAATTTACTCTTGGTTACAACGTGAAAGCAGATGTAACTCTAAGTGCTTTAGGAAAAGGTGATTTAGATATGCCTGCTCTTAATCAGCAAGAGGGGACATTTACTAGCATGAATAAAAGAGTAGTTCCTACAAATGCAGCTCTTCCATACAATGGGTATTGCTTGAATGACATAGCAAATGAGCTTGGGTTTGATGCTGAGTTTACTATAGACTATACAGCAGAACTTCCAACAAGAAGAGGTTTTAAAGCAGTAGCATTTGACTCGTTACCAAATGAGTTTACAAGAGCAGGTGTTGAGAATCGTGGTTACTTGTTAAGCTCAAAAATCGTTACATGTAAAGATGAAGTAGATGAGATAAGTGAGACAAAGGCGATGAACAGTCCACTTTACCTTGCAAACCCAGTTCAACAGTTCAGTGCTTTTACAAATAGAGCACATCAACTTAATGAGGCTGGTTCACTGTATGCTTCGAGTGAATTTTTAGAAAAAAGAGAGCTTAAGAGTGGTGATATGGTAGTAGTAGAGGGAAGTGGTGGAGTAAAACTTACACTTAGAGTTGAGGTTGACTTGATGATAAGCGGAGATATACCATACTTGCCTACATTTGATACAAAACTAAATGCTAAGCAATTTTTCCCTAATGGGTACAGATTTGCAGATGTTAGTATAAAGGGAGTTAAGTAATGGATTGGGCAATAGTAATTGAAACGGTTATAAAAACTGTTATTGTTCTCTCTGTGGTTGCAGGTATGGCAGCTTTTGCAACATGGATAGAGAGAAAGGTTTTGGCCTATATGCAGCGTCGCCTTGGGCCTATGAATGTAGGACCTCATGGGGTTTTACAACTTGCGGCTGATGGCATAAAGCTTTTTACAAAAGAGGATATTGTACCTCAACATGCAGTAAAACCAATATTTAAAATCGCTCCTGTAATTGCTCCAGTTTGTGCATTTACAGCGATGGCAGCGGTGCCTTTTTTCCCAGAGTTTACAGTATTTGGTTATACAGTAACACCGATTATATCTGATATAAATGTAGGTATCTTATTTGTTATGGGTGTGGCATCAGCAGGTATGTATGCACCACTTCTTGCAGGTATGAGCAGTACAAACAAATGGGCTTTATTAGGGGCAGCGAGAACTGTTATACAGCTATTGAGTTTTGAAGTTGTATCAGGACTTGCACTTTTAGCACCGATTATGATGATAGGTTCACTCTCCTTGATAGATATAAATGATTATCAGATAGGTGGTATTGGTTCTTGGTTAGTTTGGTCTCAACCTATGGCATTTTTACTTTTTGTGATTGCTGGTTTTGCTGAGACAAACAGAACACCATTTGATTTGATTGAGTATGAAGCAGAGATAGTTTCTGGTTATGCTACAGATTATTCTGGTATGAGATGGGGACTGTTTTTTGTAGGTGAGTATGCAAACATGATAACAGTGTCCTTTTTAGTAAGTATTATGTTCCTTGGTGGTTACAATCCTCTTTGGATTATCCCAGGTGCAGTTATGATACTAATTAAGATATCAGCTTTTATATTTTTGTTTTTATGGGTAAGAGCGGCTTGGCCTCATGTGAGACCAGATCAGATGATGTGGCTTTGTTGGAAGATATTGATGCCTTTGGCGCTTCTCAATATTCTTATAACCGGCATAGTGCTTATATAAAGGAGGCATGATGAGTTTAGAACAATTTTCAAAAAGAGATGTGGCTCCTGGATATATTTTTTATAATGCAGAAGAGAGACCACAAAGTGGCTGGGAATTCTTTAAAAGAGGATTTAGCCGTGCCATTAAAGGTGAACTTCTTGTAGGATTAAAAATAGTCTTAGTAGAGATGTTTAAAAGAGGCAATACGCATACAGTTTCATATCCTCAAGAGAAGTTAGCAATTGGACCAAGATATAGAGCTATACACAAACTTCTAAGACTTCAAGAGAGTGGAAGTGATAGATGTATAGGTTGTGGTCTTTGTGAAAAGATTTGTATCTCTAATTGTATTAGAATAGAGACAAAACTTGATAAAAATTCAAGAAAAGAGGTATCACAATATACAATCAACTTTGGTAGATGTATATTTTGTGGTTATTGTGCTGAAGTTTGTCCAGAACTTGCCATCGTTCATAGTAGCGACTATGAAAATGCAAGTGAGCAAAGAGCACATTATGGGTTAAGAGAAGATATGTTAACGCCTTTGGACGAGTTCAAGGCTAACAAACAGCAAGAGTTTCCTGGATTTGGCGCACTGAGCGATGATGCAGACTCTTTTGTTAAAAAAACACCATTAGCGTATTGAGGTTATTATGTTTGAAGTTATAGCATTTTATACATTTTCAATCTTGACTATTATTATGTTTGGGATTGTTGTTTTTAGTAAGAATGCACTCTATGCAATGAGTGCATTAGCGGGCGGGATGATTTTTATATCGGGTTTCTTTTTCCTTTTGGGAGCAGAATTTCTAGGAGTTGTCCAGATAGTAGTTTACTCAGGTGCAGTTATGGCACTTTATGCGTTTGGTATGATGTTTTTTGACACAACAAGAGATGTTAAAGAGAATATTCACTATAAAAAAGTGCTTTACTCTTTGTCTATCATCTCGGCTGTATTAATAGTCATCATTATGAGTGCACCAATATACTCAGCTAACATTGAGTCTCTTTATCCTTCTGTTATAGAAGGGGTAGGTAACATTCAAATGGTAGGATTAGTCTTGTTTACAAAGTACCTTATCCCATTTGAACTTGCAGCGGTTATGTTGTTGGTTTCTATGATAAGTGGAATTTTACTTGTTAGTAAAAGGATGGAGATGAATCTTACCCAAGAAGATCATTATGAAGAGAAAGGGGAGATAATATGATAACTTTAACTCACTATTTAGTTCTCTCAGCAATTCTTTTTAGTATTGGTCTTGTGGGCGTTATGAGAAGAAAAAATCTTTTGATGCTTTTCTTTTCAACAGAGATTTTGTTAAATGCAGTTAATGTGGGTTTTGTAGCAGTTGGACATTATTATGGTGATCTAAGCGGTCAAATGTTTGCATTTTTTATAATAGCAGTAGCAGCTAGTGAAATAGCTGTTGGTCTTGGATTGTTGATTCTTTGGTATAAAAAGACTGGTTCAACTGACCTCGATACTTTAAATATGATGAAAGGGTAAAGCAATGGAAAAATATCTCTATATTGCACTTTTTGCACCGATAGTTGGCTCTTTAATAGCAGCTTTGTTTGCACAAAGTCCTAAAAATCTTTTTACAGGTATCCTTACATCAGGATTGATATTCGTTTCTTTCGTAAGTTCAATGATACTTCTAAATTATGTTGATATGGACACAATCGTTCACGTTGAGATGATGGATTGGATAAGTGCTGGAAACCTTTCAATTCCTTTTGGATTTGTGGTTGACCAAGTTTCTGTCATTATGATGGTAACAGTTACATTAGTTTCAACTATAGTTCATATTTACTCTATAGGTTATATGGAACACGATGAAAGTTTTAACAGATTTTTCTCGTGGCTATCAGCATTCGTTTTCTCAATGATGATTTTAGTTATGAGTGATAACTTTGTTGGACTTTTTATAGGATGGGAAGGCGTTGGACTTTGTTCTTGGGGACTTATAGGTTTTTGGTACAAAAAACACAGTGCATCTTGGGCTGCAAACGAAGCTTTTATAATGAACAGAATTGCAGATCTTGGAATGTTGATGGGACTTTTCCTAATTTATTGGAATATAGGCTCACTTCAATATGACATAGTTTTTGCAAACATTGTAAACCTTGACCTTGACATAGTTAGCTGGATAGGAATCTTCCTATTTATTGGAGCCATGGGTAAATCAGCTCAATTTCCACTTCATACGTGGCTAGCAGATGCAATGGAAGGACCAACTCCGGTTTCAGCTCTAATTCATGCAGCAACTATGGTAACAGCGGGTGTATACCTTGTTATTCGTTGTGGTGAGATTTATGCTCTTATACCTGATGTTGGTATGTTTATAGCATCTCTTGGAGCATTTGTAGCAGTTTTTGCTGCTTCAATGGCTTTAGTAAATAGAGATTTAAAAAGAATTATCGCTTACTCAACTCTATCACAACTTGGTTATATGTTTGTAGCAGCTGGACTTGGAGCTTACTGGATAGCACTTTTTCACTTGATGACTCACGCATTCTTTAAATCACTTCTTTTCTTGGGAGCTGGTAACGTAATGCACGCCATGGACGGTGAACTAGACATTAAAAAGATGGGTGGACTTTATAAGTCAATGAGACCAACAGCAATACTTATGAGTATAGCTTCAGTAGCACTTGCTGGAATTTATCCACTTGCTGGATTCTTTTCAAAAGATAAGATTTTAGAAGTTGCTTTTAACGATGCTTCATATTTTTTATGGGGAGCACTTTTTGTTGGAGCTGGTTTAACGGCATTTTATAGTTTCCGTTTAGTAATGCTTGTTTTCTTTGGAGAAAAAGTTCACGAAAAACTTGGGTATCATCCTCATGAGGCTCAACCATTTGTGATTTATGCTCTTACTCCATTAGCTCTTTTAGCTATCGTAGCTGGATTTTTTGAGCACTCATTTCATGAGTTTACAACGCAACTATTAGCTGATTATGAGTTTACACTTGACCATAGTGTAGCACTTATGCTTATTTTTGCTACTTCTGCAATAGCACTTAGTGGTATAGCATTTGCAGTGTATAATTACAAAAGAGGTGGATTTAGTGAGAAAATTGAGAATTGGGGAGTTTATAAACTTCTTTCAAATCAATACTATATTCCAAAGCTTTATGATGTGGCTATTATGAAACCTTTTACAGCATTATCAAGATTTGCTTGGTTAAATATAGACAACAAAATAGTAGATGCTACTGTAGATATGATTGCAAGAGTCATATATGGTGGTGGAGAGAAAGCAAGAAAGATGCAGAGTGGTAATCTCTCATCAATGTTGCGTTGGATGGTGGTAGGTATAGTTGTCCTTCTAGCATTAGCAATTTTTTATAGACCGATGGTATAGGAGAAGAAATGGATCATATTTTATCATTAATAATATTTTTCCCACTAGTTGCAGGACTCTTTGGATTTTTAGTAAATAAAGATAGCATAAGAGTTTATGGTATCACAGTTGCAGCTTTAGAGTTTTCACTTACTATCGCTCTTTGGATTGCTTTCGATAACAATATCGATGGTTTTCAGTTTGTAGAACACGCTACTATCATTTCACACTTTGGTATGAGTTACCACTTGGGTGTTGATGGTATATCACTATTTTTAGTAATTCTTAGCACTTTTATGACAATGATTGCACTTATTGGACTTAGTATCAAAAAAGATGCAAAAAACCTAATCATCACAGTTTTATACTTAGAGATGACTATGGTTGGCGTATTTTTAAGTCTTGATGTAATCTTGTTTTACCTATTTTGGGAGTTTTCACTTGTTCCAATGCTTTATATCATTGGTGCTTGGGGAAGTGACAGAAGAATATACGCAGCAATAAAGTTTTTCTTATATACATTTGCAGGTTCAGTTCTTATGCTTGTAGGTATTTTGTATATGGGTTACCTTTACCATGCTACAACAGGAGTTTGGAGTTTTAGCATTCCAGATTGGCAACTTCTTATACTACCGTTCAATACACAGCTTTGGTTATTTGGAGCATTTTTCTTAGCGTTTGCTATAAAAGTTCCAATGTTTCCATTTCATACATGGTTACCTTATGCGCACGGTCAAGCACCAACAATTGGTTCGGTTATACTTGCGGCCGTTCTTCTAAAGATGGGAACTTACGGAATGGTAAGGTTTTTACTTCCACTTTTTCCAGATGCGACAGTCTACTTTGTAATACCGATAGCCATAGTAGCTATCATCATGGTTATTTACGCAGCCATGGTGGCTTACGCCCAAGAGGACATGAAACAAGTTATTGCATATAGTTCCATATCTCACATGGGAATTATCATTCTTGGTACTTTTGCACTTAATGCAGAAGGTATCACGGGTTCAATTTTTCTTATGATAAGTCACGGAATTGTAAGTGGTGCACTGTTTATGTTGGTTGGGTGTATTTATGATAGGCGACACACTAAAAATATGAGTGAATTTGGTGGACTTGCCATCTCAATGCCAACATTTGCAACTATATATGGAATCATGCTGATGGCTTCAGTTGGACTTCCTTTGACTATTGGTTTTGTTGGTGAATTTTTATCACTTATGGGTTTCTATAAAGTTAGTTGGATTATGACTCTTTTAGCTGGTTCTGGTATCATCTTAGGAGCTGTTTATATGTTGACTCTATATAAAAGATCATTTTTTGGTGAGATTACCAATGAAAAAAATAGAGGTTTAAAAGATTTAAATGGAAGAGAACTTGTTGCTCTTGTTCCTTTAGTAGCTTTAGTTGTAGTTTTAGGAATTTATCCTAAACCAATTTTAGGTCCGATTGATGCAAGTGTTAAAAAAATGATTGTGTTGATGGAGAAAAAAGCCATCACACAAGAAGCAAAAGATTTTATCATAAAAGTAAACACAATCCAAGGAGGTGAGTAATGTTAGAA
>DQTM01000009.1 GCA_015662785.1 Sulfurospirillum arcachonense
ACAACTGACAGGTGCAGGTGGAGTATGGATTATCTCATTGATTCTTATGTTTATTGGATTATTACTAGCTGGACAGTTTAAGAAAAACGTAAAAGGTTTAGAAAATATCTTTGAAAAAGTTGAAGAACTAGCAGAAACGAAAGAGAATGTTGACTTTAATACTGCTGCTGGGATGAACTCAGCCTATGCAATTATTGATCAAGCGATTGAAAACATTGCAAAAGAAAAAGTAAATGCAGAAAAGGCAAGTGCAGCAAAAAGTATATTCCTTGCAAATATGTCCCATGAAATAAGAACACCACTAAATGGTATTATTGGTTTTACAGAACTTCTTAAAAATACAGATTTAGATGATGAAAAACGTGAATTTGTTGATGTTATTGAAAAGAGTTCAGAAAACCTACTTGATATTATAAACAATATCCTTGACCTCTCTAAGGTTGAAAGTAACAAGATTGAAATTGATGAAATTCTTTTCTCTCCATTAGATGAATTTGAAAATGCTGTTGAAGTTTATGGACCAAAAGCAGCAGAGAAAAACATCCATCTCTCTTTCTTTATTGATCCAAGTCTAAACAACTATCTTAAGGGTGACTCAACAAAAGTTAAAGAAGTTATAATAAACCTCATGAGTAATGCTGTTAAGTTTACACCAACAAATGGACATATTACGGCTGAAATAAGACGAATTGAAAATGCTCCTGCTGGAAAAGTAAGAATTCTTTTTAGTGTTCAAGATTCTGGTATAGGAATCAGTGAAGACAAAAGAAAAGATATCTTTGATGCATTTAACCAAGCAGACTCTACAATTACAAGAAAGTATGGCGGAACAGGACTTGGGCTTACTATTTCATCAAAATATATTGGTCTTATGGGTGGTGAACTTAAAGTTGACAGTGTTGAGGGTGAAGGTAGTAAATTCTACTTTATGCTTGAGTTTGATGAGTCTCCATCAGGTGATGTTGAATTTCAAAACAAATTTAGTGACTTTAGTGCTGCTCTTCTAACAAGTGATAAAAATATAAAAGTACATGCAGAATTTATGTATGACTACTTTAAATATTTTGGCTCAAATGTTAAATACTATGATGAATTCTCAGGGCTAAAAAACCTTATATATAAATCAGGTGTTAACATGATTGTTGCTGACTTTGACCTACTCAATGATGAAGAACTTGAAGAGTATAAAAAAATTAGGTTACCTATGATTTTGGTTCTAAAAGCTTCACACCAAAGTAGATTTGATGAGTTTAATACAAAATATATTACACCAGTTTATGAGCCAATAAATGTATCTAAACTAACAAAAGCACTAGAACAAAATAGAGAACTACTACCGAAACCTGAAGTTACTCCAGAACAAGACGAAGTAATTAAAAAATCTACTAAACCTGCATTTGGTAAAATGTTTGATGCAAACGTGTTAGTAGCAGAAGATAATGAGATAAACCAAAAACTAATTAGAAGAACACTAGAAGGCTTAGGTTTAACTATAACCATAGCACATAACGGGAAAATTGCACTAGAAGAGAGAATAAAAAATGATTACGATGCAGTTTTCATGGATATAGCGATGCCTGTTATGGATGGTGTAGAATCAACGCACAAAATGCTTGAATATGAAAAGCAGAATAATCTTCCTCACATTCCTATCATAGCCGTAACTGCAAATGCACTAAAAGGTGATAGAGAAAGGTTTATGAAAGAGGGTCTTGATGAGTACGTAACAAAACCTATCAAAAAAGAGAGTATTTTAACTGTTCTTAATATGTTTTTACAAGATAAAATAGTTGAAGAATCTACTGAAGAAAGTACAAAAGTTCAGGAAATATCAGGGCAAGAGGCTCCTATCCAAGAGAAAACTGAAATTCAAAAAAACTTGAATATAGAGATGATTCAAACTCAATTAGAAGAGATAGAAACACCTACAAAAGATATTCTTGTTTACAAAAAAAGTCCAATAGAAACAAAAATATTCTCTAGTGTTTTAGCAAAACTTAGTGATTCAATTGATAGTGTTAACTCTGTTGATGAACTAAAGGTAAAATTAGATGAGAGTAAATACAAAATAATCTTATTTGATAAAGAAATATCTTCAATTGAACCAAAAGAGATGGCAGAGCTCATTAAAAAGACTCCATCTATTATGTTTGTTGACGCAATAGCCAAAATAGAAGATGAAGATAGAGCACTATTCAATAGTGTACTACCAAATATAATAAACAAAAAACAGCTTGAAGAGCTGGTGCAAAAATATATCTAAGGAATAAAATATATGAGCAAACAGATAAAAATATTAACTGTTGATGATGACTTTATTAACTTGAAACTACTTAGTTCTATGCTTAAAAAAAGTGATGTTGTAAGCGAAGTAGTTGAAGCAAAAAATGGTTTAGAAGCACTCAATATACTAAAAGAACAATCTGATATTGGATTAATTCTTTTAGATATAAAAATGCCTATAATGGACGGTATTGAATTTTTAAATAATATGGAATCAATGCCTGACTTAAAAGATACTCCTGTTATAGTTTTAACAACAGATGAGACAAGAAAACGTGAAGCTTTTGATCATGGAGCTTTTGACTTTTTAGTAAAACCTATAAGAGAAGCTGAACTTAGTAGAAAAATATTAAAAGTAGTAGAGCTCTCTTAAAAAGAGCTCTAAAAATATTAGGCTTTAACCTCATGGGAGATTTTTCTATAAAGAGAAATAATCTCCTCTTTCTTTTCAATAAAACTATTTTTATTTGCTATTAAATGGGCTGAAGACTCCATAATTGTTTCCACAACTTTAAGTCCATTTTGCTTCATGGTATCTCCTGTTTCCACAATATCTACAATTGCATCTGAGAGACCAACTAAAGGTGCAAGCTCAATTGATCCATAAAGTTTAATAACTTCAACAGCCATTGCTTTTTTAGAAAAATAATTCTTTGTTATATTAACCATTTTAGTTGCTATTTTTATATCAGGTGAACTATAATCTAATTCATCACCCTCTCTCACTCCAACACATAGTTTGCATTTTCCAATACCAAGGTCAAGAAGTCTTACTAAATCTTCTTCTTTCTCTTCAAGTACATCCAATCCTACAACGCCAATATCAGCTGATTGATGAAGTACATAGGCAGGAACATCTTGATTTCTTACCAGTAAAAATCTAAATTCACCAACTTCTAAAATTAATTTTCTATCATCAAAAACAAAAGATTCACCAAAAATTTTTTCAAATATTTCAAGTGTCTCATTCGCAATTCTTCCTTTTGGTAGTGCTACTGTTAGCATTGAATCCCTTTATCTTTATTTTCTATTGCTTTAAGCATTCCTCTAAATATCAAAGATCTATCATATACAGCTTTTTTGAAAAATTTAGAAAAATACTTACCATCTCCACCGGTAAAATAGACTATTTTATCTCTACATGTATGCTCTAATATCATGATCATTGGTTTAATTGCTCCATAGGAGATAGCATCTTCTGTTTTTTGTGGAAGGGCATCAAGTAAAACATTTGGATTTATTCGTTTTTCTAACTTTACTGATATATTTGCATAGCATGATTCATAAGAGTTTATACTAGGCATTATATACCCTCCCATATGAAGTCCACCACTCATTACATCAACAGTTATCGCACTTCCTGCATCTATGACTATACCGCTTTGAACAGTATAACAGGCAGCAATTCTATCAATTCCCATACCTTGGTATATAGTGTCAAAATCAAACCAATTTTCTATGTTCACATACTTACTATCAAGCTTCTCGGTTACGCTATCATTGACACTGATAAAATATACTTTTTCTTTAGGTTTATACTTTTTGAATTCTTCCAAATTTTGTGACCAGATTTTTCCATCATGGTAAAAATCTACATTTGAATTTCCAATATCACATAAAATCATGATGAAGTTGCCATCCTCTCTCTTTCAAATAATTAATTGATTTTGAACAAATTGCTTCGCCTATTATCAAATGTTTGTATTTGAAATTATGTTTTTCTAATTGCTGTAGTTTCTCTTCTAATTCAACTAGTTCTATTGTATTTTTAATTAAAAATCTACTTTTTTGCTCAATTTTGAAAACTGAATGATAATTGCCTTTTGTATCTGTTGAAGCAAATATAACTACTTTTTTTCTTGTTTTTAGAAGAGTTTTGTCTATCTCTTTAAAAGATTTAAATAAAACTCCCTTTTTAGAAAAATACTCTACAGCTGCTTTCAACTCTATTTTTCTTTTTGCGAGCCAAGTTTAAAATAATTATCTTCATAAAAAAGTTTATCATCAGTGGTAAAAACAAAAGACTCTATTTCATCTGGTAGCTCATATACATTTGATGTAATTAAATTCAAATCTGTTGCAATTAAGAATCCACCTCTCTCAATAATATAAACAAATTCACCATGAATAGTTCCAACAAAAGCTGCAAATTTAAACTTTTTTGATTTTATAACTTTTAAATCAGCATCTGTTAAAATAACTCTACCATCTTTTGTAAAGACTAAAACTCTATTCTCTAAGATGATAACGTCTTTAACTTCTTCATCTAAAAATGCCATTGATTTTGGATTGATTGATACTACACGCTGTTTTGTTGCAGCCACTAGTCTATCACCTATAACATCCAAATAAATAACATTAGAGAAGAATTTTTCACTTTTTACAACAACATCTCTTAAAAGTTTATTTTTATTCAAGTCAATTATAAGTAATTTACCATCTAGAGTTGGGAAAACCAACAATGAAGTCAAAAAGTATGGTGCTGCTATTTTTGAATCATGTGCATATACTTTATCACCACTTTTTTTATAAAGTACTTTATCTGTTTTTATGTCTATCAATTGAACGCTATTATCACCTAAAACAATAGCTAACATATTATCTTTCAAAGAAGCAGATGCAACTACTGCATCAAATTTTTTCTCATAAAGTATTGCGCTATTCTTATCTATTATTATCAAATCAGAACATTGTGAAGTTGCTAAATATCTTTCGTTTGAATCACCTAAAAATGTATATCCCTCAGGTAATTTTACGTCTATTAATCCTGTTTTTGTAATAATTTGACCATTTTCTAGTGTAGCACCACCTCTAACAACATCTATTATGTTTGCAGGTAAGCTTCCATCATAATCAATTTCACCAGAGAGAGAAGTTGGTTCAAAATTCTGTCTTTTTGTTCCACAACCACTCAATATTAAAAGAGCCAAAATCGGCAATAGATATTTAATATATTTCATTAGTTACTTCCTCTAGATTTAATTCCTTGGTAGTGTTCTAAATTATTTGATATGTTTTTTAAAGGAGAATTCAGATCAATCTGAGCAAACTTTAACTTAGCCTCTTTAATTTTATCAACTTGAAGAAGTTTATACCCCTCTTGAAGTGCAATAAAACCTGTAAGTAATTTACTTTTTGTTCCAGTGAGTTGATATGATGCTAAATCAGATATAACCGGATCTTTTTTGTACTCTGCCAACTCTTTAAGTACAGCAACATCATTTGATTCTAATGCTTGCTGAAATCTAAAAAAGTTATAAAGTCTCTCATTTTTATCTTTTAATACAGCTAATGCCGTGCCATCATTTGAATCTACCAAAAGTCTATTATAAGCTTTATTTGAAGCCTGTAATTTGTTTTCTTTTAACACTTTTAGAGTTGCATAAGCACCTCCTGCAAGTACGACTATAACTGCTACAGAAATTACTCTCTTTTTATATTTTTTATAAAAACGCTCACTTTTTATCAATCCTTCTAAAAACTGCTCTTCTGTGCCTATCTCTTTTTTAACTGCTTCAATATTCTCTTTAAGTGCCA
>DQTM01000077.1 GCA_015662785.1 Sulfurospirillum arcachonense
CACCTTATTGGTGGTGTAAATTTTTAATGAATGTGCCTTGAGTGCAATGATAGATAATATTTTTAATTTTCTATTGCATAATTTGGGTTAAAATGACATTTCTTTTACATATGGTTCGTATATAATACCAAAAGGGGTGCCTCTCTTTTATTTAAAGTTATATTAATAGTTAGTAATGATATTGCTATTTATTAGTTATTAAGACAGTCTTAAGTAAAATAGTTTCAACTTAAAAAAGAGTGATAAAATAATATAAATCAAGGGGAATTAAACATGGCAAAAGTTATGAAGACTATGGACGGTAATGAAGCTGCAGCATACGCATCTTACGCATTTACCGAAGTTGCAGGAATTTATCCTATTACACCATCATCACCTATGGCGGACTTTACAGAAATCTGGGCTGCGCAAGGAAAGAAAAACCTTTTTGGAATGCCTGTAAAGGTAGTTGAGTTACAAAGTGAAGGTGGAGCTGCTGGTACAGTTCATGGTTCACTTCAAGCTGGAGCGTTAACTACAACATATACAGCATCTCAAGGACTTTTATTAAAAATACCTAATATGTATAAAATGGCAGGTCAACTTTTACCAAGTGTTATTCACGTTAGTGCAAGAACACTAGCAACTCATGCACTTTCAATCTTTGGTGATCACCAAGATGTTTATGCAGCGCGTCAAACTGGTTATGCTATGCTTGCAACTTCTTCAGTTCAAGAGGTTATGGATCTTGCGGGCGTTGCCCACCTTGCTGCAATTAAAGGACGTGTTCCTTTTATGCATTTCTTTGATGGTTTTAGAACTTCTCACGAAATTCAAAAAATCGAAGTTATAGATTATGATGTATTTGACAGACTTGTAGACAAAGTTGCAATCCAAACATTTAGAGATGAAGCTTTAAACCCAGAGTCTCCTAAGACTCGTGGTACTGCTCAAAATGATGATATATATTTTCAAGGAAGAGAAGCACAAAACAAGTTTTATGATGCACTTCCTGATATTGTAAATGATTATATGAAAGATATTTCTGAAGTAACTGGTCGTGAGTATAAGCCTTTTACTTACTATGGAGATGAGAACGCTGAACGTGTTATCATAGCTATGGGTTCTGTAATTGAAGCGGCTAAAGAGACAATTGATATGCTAAGAAGCAAAGGTGAAAAAGTAGGACTTATTACAGTTCATCTTTATCGTCCATTTAGTGCTAAATATTTCTTTGATGTTATGCCTAACTCTGTTAAAAAGATTTCGGTACTTGATAGAACAAAAGAGTCTGGTTCAGTTGGCGAGCCTCTTTATCTTGATATTAGAAGTATCTTTTACGGACAAAAGAATGCTCCAATTATAGTTGGTGGTCGTTATGGACTTTCATCTAAAGATGTTAATCCTGCTCAAATAGTTGCAGTATTTGACGAGCTTAAAAAAGATGAGCCTAAGAATAGCTTTACTGTTGGTATCATTGATGATGTTACTCACACTTCACTAGAAGTTGGTGAGGACTTAAGTCTTGGTGGAAGCGACATAAAAGAGTGCCTTTTCTACGGACTTGGAGCTGACGGTACTGTTGGAGCAAACAAAAACTCTGTAAAAATTATCGGTGATAAGACTGATCTTTATGCACAAGCTTATTTTGCTTATGATTCTAAGAAATCTGGTGGTTATACAAGAAGTCATATTAGATTTGGAAAAGATCCTATTCGTTCTACTTACTTAGTTTCAAAGCCTGACTTTGTTGCATGTACGGTTGCTGGTTACTTAGACCTTTACGATATGATTGGTGGACTTAAAGATGGTGGTACTTTCTTACTAAACTCTATCTGGACTGTAGAAGAGACTATCTCAAAAATGCCAAATCATGTTAAAAAGACTTTAGCTGATAAAAAAGCAAAATTTTATATCATTAATGCAACTAAACTAGCACGTGACATTGGTCTAGGTGGTAGAACAAATACAATTATGCAATCTGCTTTCTTTAAGCTTGCAGATATTATTGATTTTGCTGATGCACAAAAATATATGAAAGAGTTTGCTCATAAATCTTACATCAACAAAGGCGAGAAGATAGTTGAACTTAACTACAAAGCTATCGATATTGGTGCAAGTGGCATCGAAGAAGTTACTGTTGATGCTGCTTGGTCTACTTTAGATATAAGCGAAGCAAAAACAGAAGCTAAGTATGTTGGTACTCCTTTTGTTGAGAAAATTGCAAAACCTGTAAATGCTGCAAAAGGTGATAGCTTACCAGTTTCAGTTTTTGATGGCTACGAAGATGGTTCATTTGAAAATGGAACTTCTCAGTACGAAAAACGTGGAATAGGCGTTATGGTTCCTAAGTGGATTGAAGAGAACTGTATCCAGTGTAACCAGTGCGCATTTGTATGTCCTCATGCGGTAATTCGTCCTTTCCTAATTAGTGAAGATGAGATGGACAAAGCACCTGAGGGTGTTAAGAATCATGTTCTTGATGCTAAAGGTAAAGAGGTTAAAGGTAAAGGATTCAAATATAAAATCCAGACTTCAGTACTAGATTGTACTGGTTGTGACCTTTGTGCTCAAATTTGTCCTTCAAAAGAAAAATCACTAGTTATGGTTCCACTTGCAGAAGAAGTAGATGCTGGTGAGCAAACTAATGCTGATTATCTATTTAATGAAGTAACTTACAAAGATGACTTTATGTCAAAGAGTACTATAAAAGGTTCCCAATTTGCTAAGCCGTTATTTGAATTCCATGCTGCATGTCCTGGTTGTGGAGAGACTCCATATATCACTCTAGCAACTCAACTTTTTGGTAACAGAATGATGATTGCAAATGCAACAGGTTGTTCTTCAATCTACGGTGGATCTGCTCCAACTACACCATACAGAAAAGATGACAATGGCGAGGGACCTGCTTGGGCTAACTCACTATTTGAAGATAATGCTGAGTTTGGTATGGGTATGGAAGTAGCAATGGAAACTATTCGTCACCGTATAGAAAACATCATGATTACAAATATGGAAGCTACTCCAAATGCACTTACAGCTCTTTATAAAGACTGGATTGAGCATAAAAAAGATGGTAAAAAGACTCAAGAAATAAGAGATATGCTAGTTCCTCAACTTGAAGCTAACCAAGATGTTGCTGGTGTTAAAGATATTCTTTCACTTAAAAAATATCTAGTTAAAAAATCACAATGGATTATCGGTGGTGATGGTTGGGCTTACGATATTGGTTATGGTGGACTTGATCATGTTCTTGCAAGTGGAGAGAATGTAAATGTTCTTGTTCTTGATACAGAAGTTTACTCAAACACTGGTGGACAGAGTTCAAAATCTGCTCGTACAGGTTCAATAGCTCAGTTTACTGCGTCTGGTAAATCAACACAGAAAAAAGACTTAGGTTATATCACTATGACTTATGGTAGTATTTATGTTGCACAAATCAACTCAAATGCTTCACAAGCACAAACACTAAAAGCAATCGAAGCTGCTGAAGCATTTGATGGACCTTCACTGCTTATAGCTTACTCTCCTTGTATAGCTCATGGCATCAAAGGTGGTATGGGAGAATCAGGAAACCAAGGTGCACTTGCTACGAAGTGTGGTTACTGGCCAATTTATACTTATGACCCACGTCTTGAGCATGAAGGTAAAAACCCTATCAAGATTACTGGTAAAGAGCCAAATTGGGATCTTTATGAAGATTTCTTACTAAATGAAGTAAGATATGCAAGTTTGAAAAAAACAAATCCAGAGCATGCTCAGGCACTGTTTGATCAAAATAAAAAAGATGCTCAAAGAAGATGGAGACAGTTAACCCGCTTAGCTTCTGCTGATTTCTCAAATGAGTTAGTCGACTAAAAACATAAGGAGGGATTTTTCCCTCCAACTACATAAAAACTACTATAAAACTAATCAAATTTTTATCAAA
>DQTM01000232.1 GCA_015662785.1 Sulfurospirillum arcachonense
GAAGCACTATTTAGCCATTGATTTTTAGCAATAAAACTTATCAATCCATTCTCTTTTGTTAATGAAATTGCTTTACAAGTAAAGAGATGCCAAATATCAGTTTTACCTTGATAACACTCTTGTGTATGCAACCCTTCAAATGCACTTCTATTTTCATCTTCCATTATATACGGCGGATTCCCTATAACAATGTCAAATCCTACAAACTCTCCATCATCATCCAAAACCTCTGGAAACTCAAAACGCCACTCAAAAGAGTTTTCATATATCTTGCTATCTTCAAACTCTTTGATCGCTTCATATTTTGAGATTATCTTTTTAAGCTCTTTTTCTTGTCTAATTTTAAGCTCTTTTTTCTCTTTTTGGGTTAGTTTTATGCTTTCGCCAAATAGGCTTGTTGAATTTGGATTAAAATCTTCTCCAAATCTTGCATAGAGTATGCAATACTCTTGTTTTGCGAAGGCAAGAATAATATCTTCATTCAATCCTTTAAATCCAAACTGCTCTATATAGCCCTTTTTATTTTTTCCATCACCATTTAAAAGTTTTTTTAACTCTTCTACTAAAGGTGATCCATCTTTGAGTTTTTGGGTAAAACTTTTTTTGATCTCTTCTATCTTTGCAGTGATCTCTTTTTTCAGACTCTTATCATTTGTATCTTTGTACCATTTAACATATTTTTTATACTCATTTAACCTATCTTTTAAAAGCCTGTTTTTAGTCTCTTTATCGTTTAGTGGAAATTTGCTTATGAGAGAGTTACCGCATTTTATGTTTATATCGATATTTGGCAGAGTAACAAGCTCTCTATTTTCATCATAAAAGCTATCTTTTAGCAGTTCTATCCAGAGTCTTAGTCTTGTTATCTTTACAGAGTTTGGATTTATGTCAACTCCAAAGAGTTGATTTTCTATAATACGCAGTTTTTCATTGAAAATTGTCTTTTGTATTCTTAGCTTTTCTTCAGAAATTTTATAGCCATCTTTTAGTCTATACTCAAAAACCTCTCCATCTTCATCTAAAATGTAAATCTCATCATCTTCAACACTCAATTTTATGTTTTTAAGTCTTTTTCCATTGCTATCACAGAGTATTCCAAGCTCCGATTTAATTGCTAATAACTCATTAAGAGCCGAAACTAAAAAGTGTCCACTACCTACTGCTGGATCGCAAATAGTAATAGAGTTTATAATCTCATTTGCCTCTTGCAGATCGTAATCTTTGTTATAAATATCATCTATTGTTTTACAATTCCAGTTGAAAGTTTTGTTAAATTTATCTACAACAGATTTTCTAATAGCCTCTCTTGTCATATACATCGTAATGAAAGATGGCGTAAAGAAGCTACCATCTTTGTATCCATTGAGTTTTTCAAAGATAAGCCCAAGAACTGCAGAGTTTATGAGCGGTGTATGATCGTTTTTAAATTCATCTTTCTCATTACTTCCAAAATCATAAGCATTTAAAAACTTTAGCAGATACTCCAAAGTACCAAGCTCTTCAGGCTCATCTTTTAAAACAGTTCTTTGATACTTTTTTAAAGTAACATTATCTTTTAAATTGCTGATTCTAAGATAACTTCTTTCTAATTTGGTTGGCTCAAAAAGCGAACTATTTAGGTAAGGAACTCTTTTATACTGCTCTATTTTGACACTCTCTCTATCATCCAATTTTTTTGCCAAAACTTCAAAAAAGAGTGTATTGAGCTTATCAAAATCATCTGTAATGCTAAAGTGTAAAAATTTAGGATAGTCTCCATTATGTACTTGAATAAGTCTTGCTTCCAATAGTTTCAAAAAAAGTACTCTATTTAGCCAAGTAATGTTTAGTTCTAAAGCAATTTCAAATAATTTTTCTTCATCTTCTATGTCATGCTCTGTTTGTAGTTTTAAGATGGTATTTTCTATGAGTGAGCCATCTTCTCTATGGTTTTTGCTTTTTCTGCTTATGAGCTTTTTGCTACCATCTTTGACCTCTTCAAGCCCCAATATGTGCAAAAGTTCATAATAGAAGTTTTTGTTTAGAGAGTTTGCATCATTTTCATAGTAGTTTTTTAAAAGGTGTGTTGGAGATAGCAGTTTGTAGATATGTTGTAACTTCTTTTCTGAAAAATTATCTGTTAATGAAAAATATACAAATTTGATATTGTTTAATACATCATTATGTTCATTAAAAAAGTCGTTTAAGAAATTGTAAAAACCATCTGTTTTTCTCTTTGCAGATGTTTTATGTATTTCAAAATCACGATAAAACTTCTCAATTTTTTTAATAGAAGCTACCTTTTCAATCTAGGTAGCATCAAATACAAACCAGTCAGTATTATTTGTTACAATGATATGTCTAATGTTGTAGTTTTTCTCTTTAATTGTCTCTCTTAAATAGTAGAGTATCGATTCCCCAAAAGCCTTTTTATTCAAATTATCTACACTTATATAGTTTATTTTTGGTTGCAACTATTATATCCGTTTCACTATTATGAAAAAATTATGCCGTTTCATCATGACAACATTGCGTCATACACATTAATTTTTTCATTCTTCCAATAAATTCTTTTTCCTGTTTAACTATATTTTCAATAGTTACAGCTTCAAATAGTTCTATACCGTCAACTACAAATTTTGTTTTATC
>DQTM01000066.1 GCA_015662785.1 Sulfurospirillum arcachonense
CCATAACCAAAAGTACTTCCTCTCTCAGTTAGCCATACTTTGTTTGCACGAGCAACTTCTTTTCCCTCTTCCATCACACCACGAGTCTCTAGTACTTTTTTAACTGAGTATCTCATATCTGCTGGGTTTAAAAACTGCCCTTTTTTAATGTTTACTACAGCATCTGTTTTAGCAGCCTCAACAAGCAAATCAGTCTGACGACATAAAAATGCAGGAATTTGAAGAACATCAACCACTTCTGCAACAGGTTTTGCTTGAGTAGGAACGTGAATATCAGTCAAAAGGTTATATCCAAACTCTTTTCTCACCTCTTCAAGAATTTTTAAACCCTCATCAATTCCCGGACCTCTAAAACTGTCTAGGCTTGTTCTATTTGCTTTATCAAAACTAGATTTAAAATAAAAATCTATAGTTTCATCTTCATGATATTTCATCAACTGCTTTGCTACTGAAAACAACTTTTCTCTGCTCTCTATGACACAAGGTCCTGCTATTAAAATCAATTTTTTTCCTTCCATTTTACTGTTCTTACGCGGTGAACAAAGTCCACCTAAGAACCAACTAAAGCTTAGGCTTTCGCCTAGAAATTACTATTTGCTATCTTTAGCCACTAAAATTCCGCCAATAATTACTAGGATTATACCAAAAGCTCCCCAAAAATCTGGTAAAGCATCTCCAAGCATAACACCAACTATAAGTGAAAAAAGTATATTTGAGTAACTTACAGCTCCAACTATACCTGCTTTAGTAGCTCCATATGCTTTTGTCATATAAATTTGAGCTACTGTGGCACTCACTCCTAAGCCTAAAATATATCCCCACATTTTAAAATCTGGCACTACAAAAGTAGCCTTTAAAAACTCTACATGTAGATAATCATTGAAAACCATAAGCAGTACTGGTCCTATAGTTCCAACTAGCATAAATGACAATACTATTACTCTGGTATCGTAGTACTTTTTTAACTCTTTTACGCTTGTGTATGCTAAAGCTGCTCCCACACCACTGAGAAGTCCTAGTATATCTGTAAGTTCAAGCTGTAGTCCATCTGGTTTCATAATGAAAATTATGCCTATGAAACCAACTATAAGAGCTAAAATCTCTCTAGTTCCTATCTTCTCTTTCAAAAACCAAAAAGCAAGAAGAGCTGTAAACATAGGAGAAGTTCTTGAAAATGTCATCGCGTCAGCTAGGGAAATGTGAGCTATGTTGTAAAAAAATGCAACTAGAGCCATAAAACCCATCAAACCACGGAAAAAGAGTAAAAATGGTTTCCCACCAACTTGCTTCACCGGTATCTTTAAAAATGCAACTGCTATAAGAACTGTTCCAACTATGTTTCTAAAAAAAACAACTTCAAGTGAAGGCATAGAAGTGCTAAGCTCTTTTGCAAATGCGCCCATAAAAGCAAAACAAAACGAGGCAAAAAGCATATACCATACGCCTATATTAACCGACTTAATCAATCATTTCTCCTCTTATGTCACCAAAAAATAGCACATCTTTAAGTATGGCTTGTTGACAAAGTCCATCATCTCTTAGGTTTATTAAAAGCTCTCCCTTGTCACTTGAAAATATATCATCATTGACTATAACTCTCATCAAATGCCCACTTTTCCAATCAAATTCATCTTTTACAAGTAAAGGTTTTACATCTATGCGACCATCTGTTTTATTTGCACCTACTGCATAAAATGTTGACTCAGTTTTTACTTCTAAGCTAGGCAACATCTTTTTAAAGTTAAAAAATAGAGAAAGTAAATCATTTGGAGCGTAGTAATCACCATCTTTTTTCTCGTAAGTTACTTGCTTTCCTTTTTGTTTTGTTTGCTCTACATGTAGCTCTTTTGTATCATGAGAAAAGATATACTTTTTTATATCTTTTTTTAGTACTGTTTCACCCTCGTGACTTGAGTACCTCTGCACTGTTTTTTGATAATAATCAGGAACTAAAATTCCATCGTTATCAATTTTACCAGAACTAACATACCACTCTTCTCTCTCTCCACTAAGCAGATTTGCCATACCTGTTGTTTTTGCATGGATTGTTATTTTATACTTTTTATTCTCTACATGTAGATTAGTTTTTGCGATTCCTATTTGACCAAATATCCCAAAAGATACTTTGTACTTGGCACTTATATCAGTGGCAATCAGTGAAGTGGCTAAAATAAATAGTAAAATTATATGACTCAAAGTCAGTTCCTTATATGTTATATATTCTATTATACAAAAAATTGTGTTAGAATTCGTTTATATTTTTAATAAAGGCTATCCATGCAAGAACTTTTAGAGTACACCATATTTGATATAAAAGCTACCGATATTATCATATCTATAGGCATACTATTTATTGCTTATTTTTTCAAACTGCAACTCACAAAAATAATTCTTAAAAACATACGACTAGTAACAGCAAAAACTAAAACTAATCTTGATGACAAACTGTTAGGTATTATTGAACCTCCTTTAAAGTTTTCAGTACTTATACTAGGATTCTATTTCGCAGAACAGTGGATAAGTATCGAAGGTTTTCAACCAATCGCAACTAGTATAGAAAAAACCCTTATAGTATTTACTATATTTTGGACACTTTATCGAGCTATCAATGAGTTTTCATATATTTTTACAAACTTTTCATCTAAATTTGGTAAAAATTTAGATGAAGATATATCAAACTTTATAATCAAATTTTTAAAAGTAATTATACTAATCATAGGAGCTATGACCATATTGGATGGCTGGGGTATCAATGTTGGTGCATTTGTCGCTTCCCTTGGTCTTATAGGTATGGCATTTGCCTTAGCTGCAAAAGATACGGCTGCAAATCTATTTGGTTCTTTGGTTATCTTCTCAGACAAACCATTTAAAAAAGGTGATTGGATTTTGACTCCCGATGTAGAGGGAACAATAGAGAGCATAGGCATACGCTCAACAAGAGTAAGAACTTTTGCTCAAGCACTAGTGAGTATACCAAACGCTGTGATAGCCAACTCTGCTATCACTAACTGGTCATTGATGGGGAAAAGAAGAATAAAAATGAGACTAGGACTCACCTACTCAACAAATGCAATTCAAATGGAAAATATTCTAAATGATTTAAGGCAAATGCTTAAAAAACATCCCGATGTCCATCAAGATACTATTATGATTTATTTTGATAAGTTTGAAGACAGCTCACTTAGTCTGTTTTGTTACTTTTTTACTACGACTACAGTCTGGGCAGAGTATCTTCAAGTCAAAGAAAACATCAATCTAAAGATGATGAAAATCATAGAAGACAATGGAGCATCATTTGCATTTCCAAGTCAATCTATTTATGTAGAGAGTATGCCTAAGAACGAGATGATTTAGTGAAAAAAGTATTTCTATTTTTAGCATTTATTTCGTTACTAAATGCTGACATAAACATAAAAGATGCTTGGCAAAAAGTGACCTTTCACTTCTAGTGGAAAAAACATACAAAGAGATGCTTCAATATAGAACAGAGTATGAAGCTCTAAGCTCATCACTAGCTCTTGCTCGTGAAAACTTACGACTAAGAGAGTTAGCTTTTAAGGAAGGTCTTGCAACCTCAGTAGATGTTGTTGATGCCCAAATGTTTCTAACAGGGGCAAAAACAAAAAGATTAAATGCAATATATAACTACGTTCAAAAAATTTCACAACTTGCTGTTTTAAGTGGTAAAAGTGAGCTATTTTTTGGGTAGGAACAACTTTTTATAAAGCATATCAACCAAAACCTTTAAGCCTTCAAGGAGAGATAGATGCTCAACAACTTATGCAAACAACCTATAAGCGTATAAAAAAACTCTATGAAGAGGGTGTTTTATCTCAACAAAAGCATGATGAAGCATACACCAAACTACAAGCTTCAAAGTACACTTCTAACGCAGCAAAACAACTTTACATTATGGCAAAAGAGGGAGCAAGAAGCGAAGACAAAAGAGCTGCCTTAGCTAAGGAAGAGGTATATGCAGGAAAAATAGACGAAGTAGAAGCTTATGTAAAAGAGTTAAATCTCTACTCCTTTCACAATGGTGAAGTCACTTCTGTTCTTATCCATGAGGGTGAACTTGCGCCTACTGGATTTCCTGTAGTCACATTGACAAATATGAATGACTCATGGGCTAGATTTACGGTTCGAGAAGACCTTCTTCCTAGATTTAAAAAAGGAAAGAAATTCAGTGTAAAACTTCTAGGACTTGGTAATGAAACTTATGAATTTGAAGTAACTTTCATATCAGTCATGGGAAGCTTCGCTACATGGAAAGCACCACAAGCAGGAAAAGGCTTCGATATGAAAAGCTTTGAAGTACACATGCGTCCAACTAAACCAATCAAAGACCTAAGAGTAGGTATGAGTGTTCTTTTAGAATTATGATAAATGCTTTTAGATTAGAACTAATAGAGATAAAAAACTCATTTTATCTCTTCTCTTTGCTAACTTGGATTCCTCTTGTTAGTTTTTTACTTATAATTTCTATCTTTAATGAGGGCGTTGTAAGGGACTTGCCTATAAGCGTAGTTGACCATGACAACAGCAAACTTTCACGTCAAATCATAACGCAAATAAATACAAATTCAACTCTACATGTAAAGGGTTTACAAGCAGATTTAAAACAAGCAAGCATAGATATAGTTTCAAGCAATATATATGCAACTGTTGTGATACCTAAACACTTTGAGAAAGATGTTTTACAAAAGAAACAACCACAAATAACAGCATTTATTAACACCCAATATTTACTCATAGGCAAGATGATAAACTCTGCACTAAGCTCAACCATACAACAAAGCTCTGCAAGAGTAGATTTTGTATCAAATCTAAGAAAAGATGGACAATTCTCAACTGCTGGAAACTTGGCTTCGCCTATAGGCATACAAGTAACCCCATTTTTCAATACCTATCAAAACTACTTTTTGTTTTTAGTTTCTGCCATCATACCTACACTTTTACAGATACTCATAGCATTAGCTATCATTGCTTCAATGAGTAGAACATTTAAGGCAAAAAAAGAGAAAGAGTTTTTTAAAAATGGAATAATAAGTGCACTCATAGGAAAAACTCTACCTTACACACTTGCCTTTTTTGGTTGGGGAGTGATGTTTCTTCTTTACATGTACGGCTATGAAACATGGGAATTTCAAGGCTCTTTTGGGGTGACTTTTTTAGCTCTACTTCTTATGATTTTAGCTTACGAGGGAGTTGCACTGTTCTTTTTTGTAATTAGCTTCGATTATGTTAGAGCACTTAGCCTTGCAGCACTTTATACGGCTCCTGCTTTTGCTTTTTTAGGAATCACATTTCCAGTGAGCAGTATGCCTGAGTTCGCCCTTGTTTGGCACAATCTTTTGCCAATCTCACACTACTTAAAAATCCAAATTTCACAAGCGAGTTATGGAGCTCCTGTTAGTGAAGTCGTACCACTTCTTCTAAATCTTATTTGGTTTTTACCAATGTGGATTTTTGTGATAATTAGATTGAGGAAAAAAATATGAGTTTTTTTGAAGTCCTAAAGTTTGAATTTAAAAATATATTTACCAACATACCTATAGTCTTGACTATAATCGGTGGAGTTATACTCTACTCTTTTTTCTATCCACAACCTTATGCAAATGAAGTTGTAAAAACACTAAGAGTAAGCGTAGTAGACTTAGACAAAAGTGAGCTTTCAAGAGAACTTATATACTCACTTAACGCAACCCCACAGATAAAAGTAGCTAGACAAGACATGAGTAGCAATGACGCTAAACAAGCACTAATAGAGAAAAAAGTAAGTGGTATCATAATTATACCTGCTCATTTTAAAAGAGATTTGGCTTTACATGTAAGTCCTACTATCGCTATTGGAGCTGATGCGAACTACTTTTTGGTTTATGGTAGCATTGTTGAGGGCGCTTTTAAAAGCATACTAACCCAATCAGCCGGCATAAAAGTGGCAAATCTACTTTTACAAAACACTCCTTTGCGAACTGCGAAAGAGTCTTTTAGCCCCTATTCTCTAAAGACTATCAATCTTTTTAATGTAGATATGAGTTACACTTACTATGTCATTCCAGCAGTTTTTATACTCATACTTCAACAAACCATGCTTATAGGTTTAGGAATACTTGGTGGATTTTATGCAGAATCTAAAGAAAAATAC
>DQTM01000253.1 GCA_015662785.1 Sulfurospirillum arcachonense
GCTTTAAGTTTTGCTCCTATTTTTGATAATTTTTCAAGAAGTAAGACTTTTTTACCATCTCTTGCAGACGTGATAGCACACATCATACCCGCAGCTCCAGCCCCAATAACTATAACATCATACATACAAATATCGTGCATATACCGAGAGATATACACCCATAATCTCTTTAAGTTTGTCTGCTAACAGTTCTTTCTCTTCTTTATTAAAAATCATCTCTATAAGCTTTATATGTACCCCACTTGCAAATTCTATAAAAACTTCAGGCTCTCTTACATCATCTTTTGTATACATGTAAAAAAGCTCCAATGCTCTTGTGAGTCCATATATATAAGAAGTTATACACTTATATATACTGGTTTCTACCTTATCAAAATCTTCTTTTTTCTTTTTAAAGTTACTTGCTATGATAGTTTTTAAAAGTTGCTCTTTTGCCTCTTTTATTTCACTATTCATGCTTTCTTGGAGTATTTTATCTAAGAGTTTAACTCCATTTTCAAAGTTTGAAGCAACTTCTAGTTTACTTCTAATTGCTAATATATTTAGTGTTTTGATTTCATACTTTGAAACTGTATATATATAGTGGTCTTTAAAAAAAACCAATAGATATTTATAAAAATCTGCATTTTTTTCATCACTTTTTGCCAAATATTCAATTAGATAATTTATATTTTTAGACATTATAAAACTCATTTATCATATTTAGTGTTGTTATATCTTTGGAAGTTCCTCTTTGTTTTAGATATTTTAAAACTTTTTCATATCTCTCTTTACTAAAGTTTTGTCCAAATTTCACTTTACATGTAGTGCTAATTGAAACAAGTTTAAAAAGTGCTGTTGCATTGATTATTTTTTCGTACATTTTGTCATGCAGAGGTATATACTTTCCTTCACTTTGAAGTTTTTTCATCAATTCATTTAAAGCTTCTGCTTTTTCCTCATACTCTTCAACTAGTTTGATTTCACCATCGATAATAACAGATTTAAACATATGAGTAGCAGGACAAGCAGAACCATCATCTGTACTAAAATAAGAGGGCAGAATAGAATATGGCTCAACTACACTAAAAGAAGCATAACTATTTTGTTTAATCAAATCAAGTTTTTTCCCTTTTTGTGCTCCATGAAAATAAATCTCATCTTTTAGTTCTACAAAATTTAGTGGTAAAGAATAAGGTCTATTATCACTACAAAGTGCTAAAGTCCCAAACTCTGCTTCATCTAATATATTTTTTATGATTTTTTTATCGGTAATTGTAAATGCTTTTTTCAAATTAGTATCCTTATGAGTAATGATACAAGAAAATTGCTATATTTTGTTTGAAGTTATAGAGAGGATTAACTCCTCTCTATATTTGTTTAAGCTAACGCTTCTTTAGCATATTTTTTACCTAAAGAATAAGCTAATTTATTTGCTTCATGTACTTTTGGTGGCACTTTTGAAAACATAACTTCTAGAACTAAATCATCTGGAAGAACTTTTGTTATTTCAATTGTAATTGCAAGAGCAACAACAGATTGAGTAATAACATTTCCTACCTCTTCTTTAGCGATAGTAATAATAGGAATTTCAATAATTCTCCATCTTTTTCTATCTTCTTCACTTGGAGTTACAAGATTTGGTTCAATTACAATAACTGCTCCATCTTTTACACCATTTTTAAAGTTATTGAAACTTACTTGTGCAGTTGCAATCATAAACTCGATTTCACCCTCATTTGCGTAAGGGAAAAGGATTTCCGTCTCATCAAGAAGGATATCAACTTTTGTTGGTCCTCCTCTTACTTGAGAAGTATAAGTTGAAGCTTTTACACCATAACCACCCTCTTTTATCTTTGCAACAGCTAAAATTTCACCCGCAAGGATAACACCTTGACCACCAACACCAACAAATCTTAATTGTCTTCTCATTATGGTCTCCTTAGAACTTAACTGTTGTTTTATTTTGTGCAGCTTCGATTACTTTATCGTAACTTTCACAATATTCAGGATTTTCATACTGCTTTAAAATACCAGTTGGAAAAAATGCATGTTTTTCTTCATCAGGAAGAGCTTCATACTTTTTAAGTGGCAATGTAATATCATCAATCCAGTTAAGATTTTGAACTGCTTCACCCATCTTGTTTTTTCTACCAAGATTTATATGACAATTTGAAAACATTTCCATAAAAGAATAACCCTTATGTTTAAACCCGGCAATAAGTACTTTTTCCATCTTAGCAGGGTCTAAAACTGTCTCACGAGAAATAAAAGTTGCACCTGCACCAAATGCTAGTTTAGCCGCATTAAATGTTGGGTCAACATTTCCGTACTGAGCAGTAACTGTCCACATACCTACCGGAGTAGTTGGACTTGTTTGAGAATTAGTCAAGCCATAGATAAAGTTGTTAATTAAAATATGATTTAAATCTATATTTCTTCTACAACCATGAATCGTATGATTTCCACCAATTGCAAGTCCATCACCATCACCCGTTACAACAATCACATGTTTTTCAGGATTTGCAAGCTTGATACCAGTAGCATAAGCAATCGCTCGACCATGAGTAGTATGAACTGTATTACAGTTCATATATGAGCTAAAACGACCACTACAGCCGATACCAGATACTACACAAACATCTTTCATATCCCATCCCATTTTATCAATAGCACGAATACAGGCTTTTAGTATAACACCGTCTCCACATCCCCAACACCATAATGTTGGCATCTTATCAACTCTAAGATATTTATCATAATTAAAAGCCATTAAAACATCTCCTTAACTTTTGCTACCATTTCTAATGGTGCAATTGGTCTACCATTTGCTTTATGAAGTGTAGCAAAATCATCTCTCTTCATAACTCTTTGAATTTCTTCTAAGTATTGACCCATATTTAATTCAGTAACAAAAATTTTCTCAAATTTTTCACCAATCTCTTTTAACTTCTTAGCAGGACTTGGCCATAGTGTTATTGGTCGAAACAGTCCAGCTTTTATACCATCGGCTCTTAATTTAATAACAGCTTCTTTAGCACCTCTTGAGATACTACCATAAGCAATAAGACAAACTTCAGCATCATCAAGCATAAACTCTTCATACTCAACTAACTCATCCGCTTTATTATTAATTTTTCCCATCAATCTTTCGATGTTAAATTCACATTCTTTAGCATCTTCAGTTGGATGCCCTTTTGCTCCATGATGAAGTCCAGTTATATGATAATAATACCCTTCAAAGAAAGGATTTAATACTGCTGGTTCGTCCATAGGAACATCATAAGGTTTATAATCTTTTTTATCTCCATCAAATCTAGCTCTTGTTATTACACTTTTTTGGATATCTTCTAAATCAGGAAGAACTGCTTTTCCATGCATATGACCTAAAGTTTCATCTAAAAGAACAAAAACTGGAGTCATAAACTTTTCAGCCATATTAAATGCTCGTACAGTTTCTGTATAAGCTTCTTCCAAAGAACCTGGACAAAATGTTATTGAAGCATAATCACCATGTGTTGGATACTTAGCTTGCCCAATATCTGCTTGAGATACACGAGTTGGAAGACCTGTTGAAGGACCACCACGCATAACATTTACTATTACTAAAGGAAGCTCAGTTATAAACGCTAAACCAATTTGCTCTGATTTTAAAGACATACCAGGACCACTAGTTGCAGTCATAGCTTTTTTCCCACTCATTGATGCACCAAGTGCAACACATATACCAGCTATCTCATCTTCCATTTGGATGAATTTACCACCAACCTTAGGTAAACTTACACTTAAATCATGTGCAATTTCACTAGATGGAGTAAGAGGATAGCCACCAAAAAATTCACAACCACAATCAATTGCGGCTTTTGCTGAAAGCGCATTACCGCTTGAAATTACTTCTCTTGCCATATTTATGACTCCCTATGCACTTATTTTTCTAAATTTATTGTCTTTAACCGCTTGGGCACGCTCTTTTGCTTCACTTGTTATCTTCGAAAACTTAAACTCTTTTCTGTCTGCTACATATATAGCAAAATCTGGGCAGTGAAGCTCACAATCTTTACATCCTATACATGCTTCTGGGGCTACCACTTCAATCATTGATCCAAGTACTGAACTTGGAGCTGCAACCATAGCTAAAACGCCAGCAGGACACATACTTACACATATATCACAAGCTTTACATCTACTTGTATTTACCCAAACAGCAGTATCTTGTGGAGCTGTAATTAAACTCATATGACTCTCCCTTTACTATTATTTTTAATTTAACTTCTTCTTACGCTTGAACAAGTCCAAGTGTAATTCATATCATCTGAAGCTTCCCCAATGGGGAGAAACTTTTATTTCTTACCTAAAACTTCTGCTACTTTTTTACCAATATCTGCTGGTGAAATAACAACATGTACACCAACAGCTTCAAGTGCAGCCATTTTCTCCGCCGCCGTTCCTGCACTACCACTAATGATAGCTCCCGCATGACCCATACGCTTACCAGCAGGTGCACTCTGACCAGCTATAAAAGCAACAACAGGTTTAGTGATATTGTCTTTAATAAAAGCTGCTGCTTGAATTTCAAGGTCACCACCAATCTCACCTATCATAACGATAGCTTCTGTCTCAGGATCTGCTTCAAAAAGTGGTAAAAGGTCTTTATAACTAAGTCCTATTATTGGATCTCCACCAATACCAACTGCTGTAGTTATACCAAAGCCTTCATTACAAACTTGGTTAGCACCTTCATAGGTCAATGTTCCTGACTTACTAATAAGTCCAACATTACCTTTTTTGAAAACAGCACCAGGCATAATACCTATCTTACACTCTTCTGCTGTAATTATTCCAGGACAGTTTGGTCCGATTGTAAGCATATCTTTTTTAGTTGCATAAGATTTTGCTTCTTGCATATCACGTACAGGAGCACCTTCAGTAATGATAACGGCAAGCTCTATCCCAGCGTCTGCTGCTTCCATAACTGCATCACTAACAAATGCAGGTGGGACAAAAATCATACTTACAGTTGCACCTGTTGTTGCTACTGCTTCTTTTACTGTATTAAACACTGGCTGACCAAGATGAGTTTGTCCACCCTTGTTTGGTGTAACACCACCAACTATCTTAGTACCATATGCTAAACACTGCTCTGCGTGGAAAGTTCCCTCTTTACCAGTAAAACCTTGTACGATTACTTTTGTATCTTTATTTACTAATATACTCATTATAACTCTCCTTTAGCTGCTGCAACTGCTTTTTTAGCACCATCACCTAAGTCAGTCGCTGCTATAACATTAGCTATTCCTGCATTTTTCAATATAACTGCTGCTTCTGCTGCATTAGTACCATCAAGTCTTACTACAACTGGCACACGAACATCTACAAGTTTTGTAGCTTCAAGTATACCATTTGCAATTCTATCACATCTTACAATTCCACCAAAAATATTAACAAATATAGCTTTTACATTTGGGTTTTTAAGAATTATCTCAAATCCTTTTGCAACAGTTTCAGCATTTGCTTTTCCGCCAACATCCAAAAAGTTTGCAGGAGTTCCGCCCATGTAGTTAATTGTATCCATTGTTCCCATCGCAAGTCCTGCACCGTTTACCATGCAACCTATCTCACCATCAAGTGCAATATAGCTCAAACCATACTCACTAGCTTCTCTCTCATCTGCATCTTCTTCACTTAAATCTCTCATAGCTTCGATATCTGGATGACGTCCTAAAGCACTGTCATCAAATCCCATCTTTCCATCAAGTGCTATAAACTCACCAGCACCAGTTTTTACAAGAGGATTTATCTCTATCATCTCTGCATCATTTTCCATATACACTTGATAAAGTGCAGCAGCAAATTTAATAAACTTACCAATCTCTTCTTTTGGAAGACCTAAACCAAAAGCTAACTCACGTCCGTGAAAACCTTTAAAACCAATAGCAGGATCAACTGCAACTTTGATAATTTTTTCAGGAGTATTCGCAGCTACATCTTCAATAGCCATACCACCTTCAGTAGAAGCCATGATAACTGGCATCTCTTTGGCACGATCTAGAACGACGCCAAGATAAAGCTCTTCAGCGATATCAGCACCCTCTTCTATGTAGATTTTTGAAACCAATTTACCTTCAGGACCCGTTTGATGAGTAACTAAAGTCATACCAAGAATCTCTTTAGCAAACTCTTCTACTTTTTCTAAACTTGTAGCAACTTTAACACCACCACCTAATCCACGACCACCTGCATGGATTTGAGCTTTTACAACCCAAACTTTTCCACCAAGTTTTTTTGCATTTTCTACCGCTTCTTCAACTGTAGTTGCTATATAGCCTTTTGGTACTGGCACACCATATTTTGCAAATATCTGTTTTGCTTGATATTCATGAACGTTCATAGAGCCTCCTGAGTAATTTTGTGAAATTTTATAGTCTTTTTTCTATTATCATGATAAAATACTTAACTATATATATTATTTTCTTATAATTTAAGTTTCAAGTAAACTTACGTGACATAAATGTTACATAATTACTTTACCTCGTATTTTGCCCTTCCAATCTTGTACAAATCTTGACCATAAGTATCATTTATCACTGTAAGTGGAAAATCAACCACTTCCAGTTTTCTAATTGCTTCTGGTCCAAGTTCTGGATATGCTATCACTTCTGCACTTTTTATCTGTCTAGCAAGTAAAGCTCCAGCTCCTCCAGTTGCACCAAAATATATAGCTTTTGATTTGCTACATGCATCAGTAACGTCTTTGTTTCTTTTACCTTTTCCTATCATACCTCTAAGACCTTTTTCATTGATAAGTCTTGGAGAGTAAGAATCCATACGATAACTAGTAGTAGGTCCTGCACTTCCTATAGGATCACCTGGTTTTGGAGGGGTTGGTCCAACAAAATAGATAACTGAGCCTTCTACATCAAAAGGAAGCTCTTCACCAGCATCCATCAAATCAATAAGTTTTTTATGTGCTGCGTCACGAGCAGTATAAATAATACCACTTAAATACACTATATCACCAGCTTTTAGTTGTACTACATCTGCTTCGCTTAAAGGTGTTGTCAAATTATATGTTTTACTCATAATTAACTCCTAAAGCTTTATAACAGTATGTCTACTGCTATGACATTGAACATTAACCGAAACAGGAAGACTTGCGATATGACATGGATTTTTTTCTATATGAACACCAAATACTGTCTGTGTTCCACCCATTCCCATAGCACCAATTCCAAGTTTATTTAACTCTTCAACTAACTCTTTTTCCATTGAATCAAGTGTTGCATCTTCATTTACACTTCCTAGTGTTCTAAAAAGTGCATGTTTACTTGATATAACAGCTTTTTCAAAAGTACCACCAATTCCAACTCCCACCGTAAGTGGAGGACATGGATTTGGTCCAGCATTGCTAACTACCTCTTTAACATAATCAATCACACCTTGTCTTCCAGCAGCTGGAGGAATAACAGTAGCACGACTTACATTTTCACTACCACCACCTTTTGCAGCGTATTCTATTTCAAGCTCATCTCCCTCAACTAAATCAAAATGAATTACAGCTGGTAAGTTATATCCAACTTCATCTTTTAGATTTGCTCTTGTATCCCAATGACATGTTGAAGCTCTAAGGTAACCATCTTTATAACCTTGTTCTGTTCCTTCGTTGATTGCAGCTTTTAGAGTTCCACCAATAACTTTTACATCTTCTCCAACACGAACAAAAAATACAGCTAAACCTGTATCTTGACAAAGAGGCTTATCTTCACTTGAAGCAATGTCTGCGTTCTCTAAAAGTTGTTTAAGTACTTCTTTTGCAACTGGACTTTCCTCTTTTTCATAAGCTTCATTCATTTTAAGCAAAGCATCTTTAGGAAGATTTGTTCCACTATACATGATAGAATCTCTTATAGATTTAACTATATCTTCATACTTTATTTCTCGCACTTTTTCTCCTCAAAAAAATTATTGTTTCTTAATGTATCCAACAAACTATTAACCGAATTTACACTATTGGCAAAAAGTCTCTGCTCACTTAAATTAAGTGGCAATTCAACTATTTTTTCTATACCATTTGCACCTAAAACTACAGGTACTCCATTTACAGTATCTTTGTAACCATATTCACCATCTAAAAGTGTTGCGCATGGAAAAATCGCATGTTTATCCCCTAGAATAGCTTCTATCATTTTAACTGTACTATTTGCAGGAGCGTAGTAAGCAGATGTTCCCATATAACCAACAATCTCAGCACCGCCATGTCTTGTTTTGTTTATTATCTCTTCTATCTCTAAATCATTAAGTAAATCAGTTAAAGCGACTCCATTGACTGAAGAGTATCTAGAAAGTGGAACCATGTCATCACCATGTCCACCCATAACACTTGCAGTTACTTGCCCATATCCAAAGCCTAGTTTTTCTGATATTAGAGTTTCCATTCTAGAACTGTCTAAAATTCCAGCCATACCAATAACTTGATTTCTGGGATAACCACCAACTTTTAAAGCAGTATATGTAGTAGCATCTAGTGGATTTGTTACAGTTATTACAATAGCAGCAGGAGCATACTCTCTTACTTGTTCTATAATCTGTTTGACAATTTTTGCGTTTATCATGAGTAAATCATCTCGGCTCATACCAGGTTTTCGTGGTACTCCTGCAGTGATGACAACTATATCACTATTTTGAATATCAGTATAATCGCTAGAAGCATGCATAAGAGTATGACTACCCTCAGGAGAAGTTGCTTGAGCTATATCTAAAGCTTTTCCTTTAGCTAATCCTTCAACCAAATCAATCATCACTATCTCACGACAACTCTTTCTCATAGCAAGCCAGTAACAAACAGTTGCTCCAACATTTCCAGCCCCTATAATTGAGACTTTTTTAGCTTGTAACAAATAGTTCTCCTTCTTTACATGTAGAGGAGGAAATTTCCCCCTCTAATTTTATATATTGTCTATAATACTATTGAAAGTACTACTTGGTCTCATGGCTCGTAAAGCTGCTTCATCATTTGGTAAATAGTATCCACCAATATCAACAGCACTTCCTTGAGCTGAGTTTAGCTCTGTTATTATTTTATCTTCATTTTCATTCATCTGTTTTGCTACTGAAGCAAACTCTGTTTTCAATGCACTATCACTATCTTGTTTTGCCAACTCATCTGCCCAATACATAGCTAAGTAGAAGTGACTACCTCTGTTGTCTATGCTTCCTATTTTTCTTGCCGGTGATTTGTCATTTAACAAAAATGTTCCTGTTGCAGTATCAAGAGTTTTTGCTAAAATAGCTGCTTTTTTATTGTTTTCAGTATTTGCAAGGTGCTCAAAAGATGCTGAAAGAGCCATAAACTCTCCAAGTGAATCCCATCTTAAGTAACCCTCTTCCGTAAATTGCTGAACATGCTTAGGTGCACTTCCTCCAGCTCCAGTTTCAAATAGTCCGCCACCTTTCATAAGTGGAACAATAGATAACATTTTTGCACTTGTCCCAACTTCAAGAATAGGGAAAAGGTCTGTGTTGTAGTCTCTTAGTACATTTCCTGTAACTGATATTGTATCTTTGCCCTCTCTCATACGTTTTACTGAAAGTTTAGTTGCTTCGAGTGGATTCATAATAGAGATATCAAGTCCATTTGTATCATGATCTTTTAAGTAAGTTTCTACTTTTTTTATCATTTCTCTATCGTGAGCTCTATTTTTATCTAACCAAAAAATTGCAGGAGTAGCAGAGAGTCTTGCACGAGTAACTGCTAGTTTTACCCAATCTTGAATAGGAGCATCTTTTGCTTGACACATTCTAAAAATATCACCCTCTTGGACATCAAAACTAAAAATTTCATTGTTGTCTTTATCTATAACTTTTATACTACCTTCACCAGTAGCTTGGAAAGTTTTATCGTGTGAGCCGTACTCTTCAGCTTTTTTAGCCATAAGTCCTACGTTTGGTACAGTTCCCATAGTTGTTGGATCTAATGCACCATTTTGCTTACAATCATCAATCATAGCTTGATAAGTTGTAGCGTAACAACGATCTGGAATAACTGCAAGAGTATCTTCTTCTTTATCATCTTTATTCCACATTTTACCGCCACCTTTTATCATTGAAGGCATTGAAGCATCAATAATAACATCTGAAGGGACATGTAGGTTTGTTATACCTTTAGCGGAATCAACCATAGCAACTCTTGGTTGCGAAGCATATACTGCTTCTATATCTTTTTGAATCTCTGCTTTTTTAGTAGCATCTACGCTTTCAAGCTTAGTATATAAATCACCTAGACCATTGTTAAAGTTTACGCCAATCTCTTTAAAAAACTCACCATGTTTAGCGATGAGGTCTTTGAAAAACACTTTTACAGCGTATCCAAACATAATAGGGTCACTTACTTTCATCATTGTTGCTTTTAGATGCAGAGAAAAAAGAATATCTCTTCTTTTTGCTTCATCTATAGATTCCTGAATAAAGTTTTGCAAAGTTGCTACTTTCATACGAGTTGCGTCTATGACTTCTCCTTTCTCTAAAGGAGTTGAAGCTTTTAGTACTCTCTCTTTGCCTGATTTATCAAAAAATGAAATTTTAACATCAGTAGCACTACTCATAGTCGTAGAAAGCTCTGCACCATAAAAATCATCGCTACTCATGTGAGCAACATCTGTTTTTGAATCTTTTTTCCATTCACCCATACGGTGTGGATTATTTTTTGCATAATTTTTAACTGCACTTGGAGCACGACGATCTGAATTGCCTTCTCTTAAAACTGGATTAACAGCACTTCCTAGTATCTTTGCATATCGCTCAGTCGCATCTTCATAAGACGGTACATTATAGCCTTTGCCTTGGAGTTCTGCTATTACAGCTTTTAACTGAGGTATTGAAGCAGAAACATTTGGTAGCTTTATTATGTTTGCAGTTGGATCTTGTGTTAACTCTCCAAGCTCTGATAAATCATCATTTATCTTCTGCTCATCTGTTAAATTTTCTGGAAAGTTTGCTATAACTCTACCTGCTAAAGAGATGTCTTTAACAACCATTTCGATTCCACTACTTTTAGTAAATGCCTTTATGATTGGCAAAAAAGAGTAAGTCGCAAGTGCGGGTGCCTCATCAACTTTTGTATATACTATCTTCGATACTGACGCCATGTATAGTCTCCTTAAAATTTGTTAACAATTAGACTTCTTGTATAACCCCTTGCAGCCTCAGCAACTCATAGATAAATTTGAGTGAGGCAGTTTATCTCTTGCGTAGCCGTAGCTACGGATGAGATGAACGCCCTTAGCTCAGGCTTATCTATGAATTGCCCAAAGGGAGGAATTAGAAGTAGCAGTCTTGCACAAAACTTTTAATCACCATAGCTTAAGCTATGCCTCAAAAAAGGTTTTGCACAATCTTACTACTTCTAATTCCTCTGAGA
>DQTM01000298.1 GCA_015662785.1 Sulfurospirillum arcachonense
ATTGACCAAGAGATAGCAGATATTGTTGCTTATCTTAAGTCAGTTGCTCCTAAATCACTTAATGATGAAGAAATATTTGCAGATGCTTGTCAAAGATGTCATAGTATGAAATATGCTAATATATCTAGTAATAGTGATTCAGCATTACTAACAAAATATATGGGTAGTACTCCTCCTGATCTTTCAATGATGATTAGAGCAAAAGGTAAAGAGTATCTTGAAACATTTATTAACAATCCACAAAAGCAACTAAAAGGTACAGCGATGCCTAGAGTTGGTTTAACTAAAGATGCTCAAGAACAAGTAGTCTCTTTTATGGAAAACACTGGCGATAGAAAAAAAGCAGAACGTGATTCACTTGGAGTAAAAGTTATAGGTTTTATGTTTATCTTTACTATTTTAGCTTACCTTTGGAAAGTTAAAATTTGGAGAGAAGTACATTAATAAATTGTGGCTCTTTATGAGCCACTTCTAATTTAATAATAGGAGATTTACTATGAAATTGAGAAATATTTTATTGTAATTGGCTATTCTTTGTACTGTCTCTTTTGCTGAAACTCCAAAAGAGTTTAATGCAAGAACAATGATAGGTATGGAAAGTGGACTTAACAATATACAAAAAAGGTTTTCTTTATAATAATCTTGATTTAGTCAAATATGGGGCTGATCAAATTGTAAAAGAAAATGTAAAATATCACGATAGAGAAGTTATCAAATCAATCCTTCCAAAAGGAAAACAGCAGATGGAAAATATCGCACTAATAACTGCTACACGTGTTGATAACTCTATTATTGAAATGAAAACTTATATTGAGTTAAATGATGTTCGTAAAGCACAAGATGCATTTATTAATATTGTAAAAGCTTGTACTGATTGTCATAATATCATTAGAGGTTGGTAGTATTATAAGAGGGAATTCTTCCCTCTATCTTTTATTCGCTAAATGCTCCTATAGAGCATATTCTATTGTATCTTTGTTCTAATCTATCTTTGTCACTTAACTTGTCCAACTCTTCAAGAGACTTTATAAAATAATCACCTAAAGCTTTAGCAGCTGCTACTTTATCTCTATGAGCACCTGTTATAGGCTCTTCAATGACATCATTAATCAAGTCTAAAGAGTGTAAGTCATCGGCTGTTATTCTCATAGCTTTTGTAGCACTCTCTTGTTTTGATGGGTCATTCCATAAAATCGCAGCACAACCTTCAGGGGAGATTACTGAAAATACAGAGTATCTCATCATAGCAACTCTATCAGCTACGCCAATTGCCAAAGCTCCACCACTTCCACCTTCACCAATGACAACCGAAACACTTTTAGTATTTAACTTACTAAGTTCATAAAGATTTCTAGCTATCGCTTCACTCTGCCCTCTCTCTTCCGCACCGATTCCTGGATATGCACCTGGAGTGTCTATCAAAAATAGAACTGGTATATCAAATTTCTCTGCCATCTTAGCCATACGAAGAGCTTTTCTATAACCCTCAGGATTTGGCATGCCAAAGTTTCTTTTTAGTTTATTTTTTGTGCCACGTCCTTTTTGTTCACCAATAACCATCACTTTACGTTCAGCAATGTAGCCAATATAACAAACTATTGCTAAATCATCTCTAAAAGCACGGTCACCATGAAGCTCATAACTATCATTGAGAAGTAGTCTAATGTAGTCTATCGAATAAGGACGATCTGGGTGACGAGCAAGTTGTAGTTTTTGATAATCACTTAAATTTTTATAAGTTTTAGAAACCTCTTTTTCAAGTTGTTTCTCTAAAATCTCTACAGCATCAACATCTGCTCTTATACGCGCACTTGCTATATCTTCATCAATCTGTTTTATACTATTTTCAAAATCCAAATAAGTTGCCATTTAAACTCTTTTAAATATAACTGAACCATTAGTTCCACCAAAACCAAACGAGTTACTCATAACACAATTTACTTCTGCTTTTCTTGAAATGTTTGGAATATAATCCAAATCACAATCTTCATCACTATTTTCTTGGTTTATTGTTGGAGGAAGTATACCATCTCTCATGACCATCAATGATACTACAGCTTCAATAGCTCCAGCAGCTCCTAAACAATGTCCTATTTGACCTTTTATAGAACTAACTGGTGGAATATTCCCAGTAAATGCTTCTTTGATGGCAGCTGTTTCATTTTTATCATTTGCAGGTGTACTTGTTCCATGGGCATTGATATAATCCACTTTTACATCACCAGCCATTTTTAATGCTGCTTTCATAGCTCTTAGAGGACCATCAAGCGTTGGAGTTGTTATGTGATGAGCATCACCACTCTCTCCAAAACCTACGATTTCTCCATATATAGTTGCTCCACGTTTTACAGCATCTTCATATATCTCAAGCACTAGTGAACCAGCACCTTCACCCATCACAAAACCATCTCTATCTTTATCAAATGGACGTGAAGCTTTTAAAGGATCGTCGTTTCGTGTTGATAGTGCTTTCATAGCAGCAAAACCACCGACACCAGCACCACATATAGTTGATTCCGCACCAACTACTAACATCTTATCAGCTCCACCTAAAACCATAGTTTTAACTGCTTCACCAATTGCGTGTGTTCCTGCTGCACATGCTGTTACAGAAGACAAATTGGGACCCTTTACACCATGTTCAATCGAAACCATGCCACCAAGCATATTTATAAGTGCTGAAGGTATAAAAAATGGAGATATTCTTCTTGGACCTCTCTCTTTTGCTATGATTGAGTTTTTTTCAATCGTTGGAAGTCCACCTACGCCAGAAGCTGAACTGATTCCAAATCTTTCCGCATCAAATGAGTCAAAATTTGCATCCCTCATAGCTTCCTGAGCTGCCGCAATCCCAAGCTGTATAAATCTATCTGCTTTTTTTACATCTTTAGGATTCATTACCGTTGTTGGATCAAAATCTGTTATCTCGCCTGCTATCTTTACAGAATATAACTCTGTATCAAACAAGGAAATGCTTTTAATGCCACACTGTCCATCAACTATAGCCTTAAAAGAACTCTCTTTTTCTAAGCCTAACGAATTTATCATACCAATTCCAGTAACTACTACTCTTTTCAAATCTGCTCCCTTGATGTTTAAACATAGGTAAAGTCCCCCTAAAAGGGGGATTTTATCTACTTATGATCTTCTACGTATTTGATTGCATCACCAACAGTAGCTATCTTCTCAGCATCTGCATCAGGAATTTCAATATCAAACTTCTCTTCTAATGCCATTACAAGCTCAACTACGTCAAGTGAATCTGCGCCTAAATCTTCTACAAACTTTGAATCTTCTTTAATCTCATCAGGATTAACATTTAGTTGCTCTACAACTACTTCTTTTACATCTTCTAATAGTGCCATTACAGCTCCTTCATTTTAAAATTTTTGTTATTTTATCTAAATTATCTTTAAAAGTAGTTTGACACCCAAACTACATATACATTCCACCATTGACTTTTAGTGTTTCACCTGTAATATATGATGAACTATCACTTAGTAAAAAAGCTACTGCTTCTGCTATATCTTTGGGGTCACCAAATCTTTTAAGTGGAATTTTTGCAGTATAACTCTCTTTAATTTCATCACTTAGTTTATCTGTCATCTCAGTTGCAATAAATCCAGGTGTCACAGCGTTAAATCTAATGCCTCTGGCACTTCCTTCTTGAGCAAAACTTTTTGTCATAGCAATCAATCCACCTTTACTTGCAGAGTAGTTTACTTGTCCAGCGTTTCCAGTTTCACCTACAATTGAAGCTATATTGACGATAGCACCAAAACGTTTTTTATTCATCGCTTTTAATACTTCTCTACAACCTACAAATGCTGATGTTAAGTTTATATCAAGAACACTTGAAAAATCCTCTTTTTTCATTCGTATTGCTAACTTATCATTTGTAATTCCAGCATTATTTACAAGATATGAAAGCTCACCATCACTTGTAATTATAGTTTTTACACCCTCAATAAATGCCGCTTCATCAGCCACATCAAATCCAATAACAGCAGCTTCACCACCATTGGCTTCAATCTCTGCTTTTACTTCATCAGCAGCCTCCGGACGTGAACGATAGTTTATCCATACTTTTAGCCCATATTGAGCTAAAGTTATTGCCAGTTGTTTTCCAATTCCACTCGCTGCGCCTGTTATTAATACGTTTTTTCCTCTGAATTTCATGGGGTTCCTTTTTTGTTAATTCCATATTGTTGTCGGGGACAGGCATCTTTTAGCGAGCTAAAAGCAGCCAGTCCCGCTCCACTATCTTCATCTGGTATAGGCAAGCCTATACTAATGCTTTGTCCATCTCTTGTGGGATTTCAAGCCCCATGAGTTTCAACACAGTTGGGGCTATGTTGTTTAACCCACCATTTTTTACTTTTTCAATCCCTTTAGCATCAATAAAACAAAAAACATCATATGTAGTATGATTTGTCAATCTGTTACCATCACTATCGACCATCTCTTCGCAATTTCCATGGTCACTTATCTGAACTATATTATATCCATTTTTCGCTTTATATATCCGTCCTAACTGATCATCAACCGTCTCAACAGCTTTTTTTGCAGCTTCAAAATCACCAGTATGTCCTACCATATCACCATTGGCAAAATTTACTACTATAAAGTCATACTCACTACTCATAGCTCTTAAAACCTCATCACCAACCTCTTTTGCACTCATCTCAGGTTGCATATCGTAAGTCTGTACTTTGGGACTTGGGATTAATACTCTGCTCTCATTTGGATATGGCTCTTCTATGCCTCCATTTAAGAAAAAAGTAACATGAGCATATTTCTCAGTCTCAGCAGTATGCAATTGAGAGAGCCCTGCGTTAGAGATAACCTCTGCTAAAGTATTTTTTGGAGCCTCACTATCAAACATAATTTCAAAGTCATAAGAACTATCATACTGCGTCATAGTTATTACTTTAGCTGGAACTATATCTGTTTTAAACTCTTTAAAATCTTCAATTCCTACAGCTCTACTTATCTCTCTTACTCTATCATTTCTAAAGTTAGCAAAAACAACTCCATCTTCAGCTTTGATTGAATTTCCAAAACTAATAGGCTCACAAAACTCATCTGTTATATCTTGTGCGTACATTTTTGTTATATATTGACTTGGTTTTTCTTTACATGTAGAGGTTTTTCCAAAAAGAGCATTATAACCACGCTCTACTCTATCCCATCTATTATCTCTATCCATGGTGTAAAAACGTCCACCTATGGAGGCTATATTTATATTATTTTCTTCTAAAATTTTTATATACTTAATTCCACTAGTTGGAGATACATCACGACCATCCATGATAGCATGAACGTAAACTTCTTTACCACTCTTTTGTGCAATCTCTACAAGCCCTATAATATGGTCTATATGAGAATGAACTCCGCCATCACTCAGTAGCCCTATTACATGTATATCACCCTTTACATGTAAAAGATTTTTCAGAGCTTTATTTTTTGAGAGAGAGCCATCTTTTAGAGCCATAGAAATCTTGACTAAGTTTTGATAAAGAATTCTACCACTTCCTATACTCATGTGCCCTACTTCGGAGTTTCCCATCTGCCCTTGTGGCAAGCCTACACTCAAACCTGAAGTTTTTATTAAAGAGTTTGGCACCTCTTCGAATAGCCTATCATATGTTGGCGTATTTGCACTTTTAAATGCATTTAAGTTTTGTGTTTGCGAGTGACCTATGCCATCTGTTATGATTAGTAATGTTTTTTTATTTGTCATCTCTTATTTTACTAAAATTAAATCAAAATAAAATAAAATCTCTTCATTTATTATAAGCTTGTAAGCAATATTCTATTAAAATAGCCTTTACACTAAAATTTAAGCGGGATTTTTATGCTCTATTGGTTACACCAAATAACATCTATAAACATTTTTCAATACATCACAGTTCGTGCGGGAATCGCATTTTTTGTATCTTTTACTTTAGCACTTGTTGCTATTCCAATGTTCATAAAATGGGCAAAAAAGAAAAATGCAAACCAACCCATATATGAATTAGCTCCAAAATCTCATCAAAAAAAGTCCAATACTCCAACAATGGGTGGATTGGTCTTTTTATCTTCAACAATCCTAGCAACTCTATTATGTGTAAAACTTGACAATATCTTTGCAATTGGCGGAATCTTAACCATAGTACTTTTTGGGCTTATTGGCATAAAAGATGACCTCTCTAAAATAGTTGGCGGCGATAACCAATCAGGACTTAGTAGACGTTCTAAAATCGTACTTCAGAGTGTTGCTGGTTTTATAGTTTCTGTTCTTATCTTTTTTGGTTCAGGCATTAGCAGTGAACTTTTTGTACCTTTTTTGAAAAATCCAGTTATGCAGATGGAACTTTTTACCATCATTTTTTGGATACTTGTTATGGTTTCAGCTAGTAATGCTGTGAACTTAACAGATGGACTTGATGGTTTAGCGACTGTTCCTTCTATCTTCTCTATGCTAACACTAAGCATATTTGTCTACATTGGTGGTCATGCACTCCTAAGTAGTTATCTATTTTTACCAAAAGTAAGTGGCTCTGGTGAAGTTGTTATCATTGCTGCTGCTCTTATAGGCTCATTGACTGCATTTTTGTGGTACAACTGTTACCCAGCTGAGCTTTTTATGGGTGATAGTGGAAGTTTAAGCATAGGAGCATTTATAGCTTATATGGCGATAATTTCTAAAAATGAGCTTCTTTTAATTCTTATTGGATTTGTATTTGTGCTAGAAACCGTATCCGTTATACTTCAAGTTGGAAGTTTTAAAACACGAAAAAAACGGATTTTTCATATGGCTCCAATTCATCACCACTTTGAAATCAAAGGGTGGGCAGAAAACAAAATCATAGTTAGGTTTTGGATAATAGCACTCATGTCAAATCTACTCGCACTTATGGAGATAAAACTAAGATAATGATAGCACTATTTGGACATGGGAAAACTACAAAAGCGATAGCAAAAAAACTTGGTGGTTGTCTCATTTTCGATGACAAATTCAAAGAAGAGAGTTCAGATGAGTTTGGAAACAGACTTCTTCCTCCAAAAAAGTTCTCTACATGTAGAAGCACAATTCAGATTCCAAGCCCAGGATTTCCTCCAAACCACAAGCTTATAACTCAAGCAAACAATCTTGTAAGCGAGTATGATTTTTTTGAAAAAAATATACCATTTTCTATCTGGATAAGTGGAACAAATGGAAAAACAACCACAACGCAAATGATAGAACACCTTCTAAAAGACAGAGGTGCTATAAGCGGTGGAAACATAGGTGAACCTCTAGCAAATTTAGATTCTAAAAAAGCGATATGGATACTAGAAAGTAGCTCTTTTACTCTTCACTATACAAAAAATGCAACACCAGACATGTATCTGCTTCTTCCTATAAAACATGACCATCTTAGCTGGCACGGAAGTTTTAAAGAGTACGAAGAAGCTAAACTAAGCCCATTAAAAAGAATGAAGGAAGGCACTATAGCCGTTGTCCCTAAAAAGTATGAAAACTACCTTACCAAAGCAAAACTTATCACGTATAAAGATGAAAATGATTTAGCAAAAACCTTACATATAGACATAAAAAAAGTAGATTTCAAAACTCCATTCTTACAAGATGCAATTTTGGCTATGTGTACAGACAAAATACTGTTTGACACTATTGACTATAAAAAGATAAACTCTTTTAAAACTGATATTCACAAGCTTGAAGAGTTTAAAGACTCTAAAGGCAGAGTTTGGGTTAACGATACCAAAGGAACTAACGTAGATGCAACTATAGAAGCATTAAAACGGTATAAAGATGAAAATATACTCATCATCCTTGGTGGTGATGATAAGGGTGTAAGTTTAGACCCTCTCTTTGAAGTGATAAAACCTCTACGTGTAAAGATATTTGCCATAGGTTCAAATACCGATAAACTAGTTGACTTAGCAAACAAAATAGACAAAAAAGTTGAAGCATGTTACGAGCTTGTAAAGGCAATGGAGTTGATACAAAAAGAGCACACAACAAGGACAATAGCTCTTTTATCCCCTGCTGCGGCAAGCCTAGACCAATTTAGCTCTTATGCCGTTCGTGGCGAGCTGTTTAAAGAGTTGGCCCTTTTATAATTTATATATTTTATTAGTCAGATTATCTATTTGATTCCTAAAGTGAGAAATTATCACTATTGTTCGTTTTTCCTCTTTTAGCATATCCTCTATTTTTAAAGCTAATTCTTCATTTAAAGAAGCTGTTGGTTCATCTAAAAGCAATACTTTGGGATTTAACAACAAAGCACGTGCCAAAATAAGCCTCTGTTGTTGCCCTCCTGAAAGAGATGAAGCCTCTAAATCTAATCTATCTCTAATTTCTTCATAAAGAAAAACTTTTTTAAGTGCTTCTATTATCTTTTTATCTAACTCTTTTAGCTTATGAATTCTACCTATAAATGCTAAATTTTCATATATACTCATAGGTAAAATATCTGGTTGTTGAGAAACATAAACTATCTCTTTTCGATACTTAGTTAGGCTGTTTTCATTCTCTTTTATTAAATCTATTCCATCATATAAAATTTTACCACTTAAGGTATATGATTTTTCGTATCTTATCATCTGATTTATACATAAAAATAGAGAACTTTTACCAATACCACTAGGTCCAACAATAGCTGTGATTTCATCTTTTTTTATATCTATATTTAGATTTTTAAAAATCTGTTTATTGCCAAAACTAAGAGATAAGTTTTCTATTTTAAGCATATTTTTTCCTAATTTTTTTATGTAATAAATGAGTTACAGCAAACAGTGAGATAGCTATAAGTAAAAGGATTAGAGCTGCTCCAAATGCACTGTTTAGCTCATTTTGGTCACTATATTCACTTGAGACATAATATATGTAAAAAGGTAATGCTTCATACTTTGAAAAAACACTACTTGCTATTCCAGCACTCGCAACTGCTCCTGTAAGCATAATTGCAGCCGTATCTTCACAAGCACGACCAAGTGCTAAAAATATTCCACTAAGTAACTCTTTAGAACAGTATGGTAAAAGAATATAGAAAAGATTTTGCATTGTGTTTAGTCCAAGAGTTAAACCTAGTAGCTTAACATTTTTGGGAATTTCATCAAGACTAAGTTGAGTGTTTTTTACAATATATGGCAAAATTAAAAGTGACAAAGCCAAACTAGACAACAAGAGTGAAGGTAGAAAATTGTCAAGGTATTGTTTATGCAAATAGATACTAAGTAGAAGAAAAAAGAGCCCAACTACGATAGAAGGTACCGCTGCTAAAAGCTCAAAGCAGGTATTTAAAAAACTTTTCACTCTTCCTTTTGCGTATATACTTAAGTATATTCCCGAACTAAGTCCAAAGATAAGAGCAAAACAGAGTGAAAGAGTTATTAGCATAAGAGTTCCTATGATTGCTGGAAAAATCCCATCAAAGACTCTTTGTTTTAGTAAAATAGCATCAACTACATCTGTATCTGAAAAAATCAATTCTAAAGAAATAACACCAAATCCTTTTAAAACGATGAAGCCTAAAAGTGAATAGACTAAAAACATAGCAATTGTACTCAATGAAAAAAACAGGATTTTATAAAAAGAGTACTTCACTACTTCACCTTTATAGATTTTAAAATAAAAATCAGTAAAAAGTTTGAACTAAGAAGTAAAAAAGCACATAAAAATATCGCTTTAAAGGCCATAGAGTCATAATCATGGGCAAAAATCAAAGCTATGTGTGAAGTCAAAGTTCTACCAGAATCAAACACAGAAGTAGGAAAACTAATAGCATTTCCAGCTAACATCAGAGCTATCATAGTATCTCCAATAGCACGTGAAAGTGCTAGCATAACCCCTTGAGTTAAATGTTTATAAGAATTTTTAATAACAAATTTAAAAAAAAACTCATCTTTACTAAGTCCTAAATTCATACAAACAGTTTGATATTTTTTTGCCAAAATTTTAAATATATTTAAAAATATCAAACTCATTGTAGGGATTAGTAAAAGACTAAGAACAACTGAGGCTACCAATATGGAAAGTGTTGAGCTTGGTTTATACTCACTTATAAAAGGAACTATAGTAAAAAGTGCTGCAAATGCGTAGATGATAGTAGGAATAGCACTCATCAAAAGTATGGTCTTTTCTAAAAAATAGCTCACTACTTTACTCTTTGTTAAAAACACAACACAACTAATACTAAAAGAGAAAACAAAAGCCAAACTCAACGCTAAAAAACTAACCACCAAGGTAGTAAAAAGCATAGTAGCAATGCCAAATTTCTCTTTTTCTACATCCCAATCAAATGAAAAAAAGTTACCCATGTCAGAGAGTGTAAACAGATCAATACACAAGTAAGCTAACAATACAAAAATAGTTAAAACTAAACCACTACTAAGTAGAGTAAAAAGTAATAGTGATTTAGAAAAAATTCTATTTATCAACGGCTATAAATCCGTACTTTGTGACTATCTTTGCACCTTCAGGGCTTCTCATATACTCTATAAATGTTTTAGCCAATACTTTTGGTTCGCCACTACTCAAAAGGTACAGACCTCTTGAAACTGTATATGAACTATTTGTTACATTTTTCAAACTTGGAAATATACCATTGATACTTATTGCTTTTACGTTATCATCTATAAACCCTAAAGACAAAATACCTATTGCATTTGGGTCATTTTTGATTGCCGTTTTCATAGCTGCATTTGAAGATACTACTCTTGCACTCTTTGCTATGTCAGATTTTTTTAATGCCTTTTTCCAAAACACTTTTCTAGTTGCACTTGATTCGTCTCTTGTATAAAGATTAATCGGTGCAGATTTTAAACCTAACTCTTTATAATCTGAAATCTTACCTGAAAATATATCTTGAAGCTGTTGTGTAGTTAGATTTGAGATAGTATTTTTAGGATTAATAACTATCCCTATACCATCAACTGCAAATCTAAAAAGTTTTAAATCACCTTTTTGAATTTCACTTGGAGTAGGTTTTCTTCCGCTATTTGCTAAGTCAATCAACCCAGTACTAACTTGCTTGATACCCATACCACTACCACCGCCCGCAATGGTGATAGAGATCTTAGAGTGTTTTCTCATGATATTCTTGATAGCCTCTTTCTCACACTTTATATGTGCCGTACCACCTGCAATATTGAGACTTCCTTCTAAGCCTGAAAAACTCTCAACCGAACCAAAACTAAACGATACACTGCAAAGCAATGCTAATAACAATTTTTTCATAAATCGCCCTTTTTAAAAATTATGCTGGTTGTTTTATTTACATGTAGACAAAGCGTAGTAAAAGAGAGTTGCTTATTTCATGTGTGTCTAGAACCTAGACCTAACAGCATTAGATGAAATTATAATATTTATAAACTAAAAGCAAGTTTAAACAGTAAACTAATGTTTACCGCTTAAACTCATTAATTTTTTCTACAATAGTCTTAAAATCCTCACTATATGCAAAACAAGCTATCACACTACAAGCCTGATACTGTTTATCTTCAGTGACTTTTTTTAGTATAAAAGGATAAATTGGCAACTCTTTACCAAGAAGCATCTCATAAGTGCCTTTTAGACTTATATAACCTTTTTTGTATGCCATATAATCTCTTAGTAACCATGCTGTATTGCTTGGGTTATTTGAAAGGGTTGAAGAGTTTACATGTAGAGTATCTTTGGCTATATTTTGTAGTTTTAAATCCTCTTTTAATATTGCTAATTTTAGTAAATTATTTACCATATTTGAAAGAGAACTTTTATATGAACTATCATATATACCTGTCTCGCTTTGAAACTCATCATCACTCATATACCAGTTACCATCTCTGTAAAATTTCTCTAATGCCTTTTTGTTTAACTTATTTGCAAGTTCAAGATACTTTTGCTCTAAACTAGAATCATATGCTTTAAGCAGAGTTGTAATTAAAAACGAATAATCCTCAAAAAGTGCTTTTTCTTTTGGGGCTTTATATAAAAACTTTTGGTGATACAACTCGTCATTTATATAGAGCTTTTCTACTAAAGTATCTAAATGTTTTATAGCATCTTTTGTTTTATCTGCTTCAAAAAGTGCTGAAATATACATGGCATTCCAAGAAGTTAGGATTTTATAGTCCACAAATGGGTACTCTTTTTTCTCTCTTAAGTCTTTAAGTGTTTTTTTAACGGCATCTATATTTTTTGGCATATTGCTTTGTGTTAGATACGGATTGTTTTGATTATGTTCAAAATTCCCCTCTTTTGTAATGTTAAAATACTCCAAAATCTCTTGAGTATTTTTATAGCCATTTTTCTTCAAGTACTCTTTTGTCTCTTCATAATCAAAAATAAAATAAGCACCCTCTTCTTTTTTGTCTCCCACTTTAGAATCTGCATCACTAGCACTATAAAAAAGCGACTCTTTTTCAAATCTTATTTTTGAAAACTCTACTATCTCGTCTACTTTTGTTTTGTAAAACTTATCTTTTGTTATCTTGTACGCTTTTGCATAAGCACTAAGCATCTCTGCATTAGTATAGAGCATCTTTTCAAAGTGAGGAATCATCCACGCTTCATCCACGCTATAGCGGTAAAATCCACCCTCTATTTGGTCGTAAATTCCACCATTTCCCATCGCTTTTAACATACTTGTTGCCATCTCTAATGCTTTTTCATTTTTGGTTATGCTATATACATCTAAAAGAGTATCTATAGTTGAAGCATGAGGGAATTTAGGTGCAGTTCCTATTCCTTTAAATTGCGTATCAAAAGAGAGTTCAACTTCATCTACAAACTTATCGACTAGAGCAAGAGAGAGTGGTACTTGTTTTTTACTTGATGAGTTTTTATGCTCTTTTAAAATTCTTTCTATTTCAATAGAACTTGCCATTACTCTTTCATTGTCTTGTATAAAAACACTCTGTATTTTTATAAGTAATTCTTTAATTCCACTTCGTCCATACTTTGGTTCATTTGGTAAGTAAGTCGCTGCAAAAAAAGCTTTAGCGTCAGGGGTAAGTATGATAGTAAGTGGCCAACCACCTCCACGTTTGTTTAGTAAGTTATGCACATCTTGATAGTATTTGTCTATATGAGGTTTCTCTTCTCTGTCTACCTTTATAGATATATAATACTTATTGATAATCTCTGCTACTTCTTCATTTTCAAAAGATTCCTCTTCCATTACATGGCACCAGTGACAAGTACTGTATCCTATAGAAAGAAATATTAACTTATTTTCTTCTTTTGCTTTTTTAAAAGCTTCATCTCCCCAAGTAAACCAGTCCACAGGATTGTGGGCATGTTGTTGCAAGTAAGGAGAATCCTCGTTTATCAAAGAATTTGTATATTTTTCGTTTGCATTTGTGTTTGTAATCATAATAATGAATATTAATATAGTTTTCATTACTAAAAAATGAAAATTATTGTTTAGTTTATTTGTCATAGTTTTCCTTATATTTAGTTTATCGTTAAACTGTGTAGTTAATGTTAGTTTAATAGTAAAATGTTATCATTATATAAAGCATCTAACCCAAGGTTTGGGTTTGACATAAAGAGTGCATCTAAACATAAACTTCTTTATATCTCCATTTTATGCTAATACAAAATGAGGTTATCCCAAATGAATAAAATCATACTAATATCACTACTATTAGTTTCAACAATGTTTGCCAAAACTTTTATGTTTACGGCTATTCCTGACCAAGATGAAACCAAACTAAATGAGCGTTTCTCCAAAATTGCAAAGTATCTTGAAAATGAGTTACATGTAAAGGTCAAATTTATCCCTGTCAAATCTTATGCAGCCTCTATCAGTGCATTTCGTAACAACCAGGTGCAACTTGCATGGCTTGGTGGACTCTCTGGTGTTAGGGCTAGGCTTTTAGTGAAAGATTCTTATGCAATTGCACAAGGTATTGAAGACCCTCAGTTTCATACTTACATCATAGCAAACACTCATACTAACTTGAAAAAATCAGAAATATTTCCAATGAATATTAAGGGAAAAACTTTTACTTTTGGCTCAAAAGGTTCTACTTCTGGAAGACTTATGCCTGAATACTATATAAGAGAAAATCTAAAAAATTCTCCTGATGAACTGTTTAAAAAAGTAGGTTTTTCAGGCAATCACTCTAAAACAATTTCACTTGTTCAAAGTGGTGCTTATGAAGTTGGAGCTGTGAACTTTAAAGTATGGGACAGAGAGCTAAAAGCTGGCAATATTGACACTTCAAAAGTACAAGTTATTTGGAAAACTCCGGCTTTTCCTGATTATCAGTTTACTATTCGTGGTGATGTAGATGAGCAATTTGGAAAAGGATTTTCTAAAAAAGTTCAAGCCGCACTCATAAAACTTGATGATAAAGAGATACTTGCAGCTTTTCCAAGAGCAAAGTTTATAGAGTCAAAAAGTTCTGACTTTGACCCAATCTTAAAAGTTGGAAGAGAGATAGGGCTTATTGACTAAGCTAGTTTTAAAAAACGAGACACTTGGTTATGAAAGTGTAACCGTACTAAAGAACATCTCATTGTCAATCCAAAAGGGTGAGAAAATCGCCCTTTTAGGAAAAAGTGGAAGTGGTAAGTCAACTTTGCTAAAAAAACTGCACTCACTTGATACTCAAAACATATCGTATATTCCACAAGAGTTAGGTTTAGTAGATACACTTTCAGTCTTTCATAATGTATATATATCTCAGCTTGATTCAAACTCAACACTCTACAATATAAGAAATCTAATAAAACCTGCAAAAAAAGAGATACAAAATATAGCTCCAATTTTAAAAGAGCTTCATATTGATGATTTGATATTTAAAAAATGTGGCGAACTCTCTGGTGGACAAAGACAAAGAACAGCCATCGCAAGAGCAATTTCACAAAACAAAAATATACTTCTAGCAGATGAACCAATTTCAGCATTAGATGAGTTCATAACTGGCAAAGTAGTTGATTCTTTGTTTCATAGATTTGAAACCATAGTCTGTGCTCTTCACAATGTAGACATTGCTCTAAAATACTTCGATAGAGTTGTAGGTATAAAAGATGGACAAATAATTCTAGATAAACAGTGTGCTAAAATCACCTCTGATGATACAAATCAACTTTACCACGTTTGCGATGACCAATTCTAAAAACTTCAACATAACACTAATCTTTCTTTTTACATTTGTTGTAGCACTCCTCTTTGCAGATTTTTCAGTAACAACTTTAGAGCCCTTGATGGAGTTAAAAAAGTTCTTTGGTGGAGCTTTACATGTAGACATATCAAACATACCAACATACTATGAAGCCCTACTAAATACCTTAGCAATCGCAATTCTAGCTATATTTATATCTGCAATTCTAGGTTTTTTCTTTGCACTATATTTCAAATATACCATTGTTAGAGTTTCACTTGCTTTCACAAGAGCCATACACGAACTCTTCTGGGCACTTCTGTTTTTACAAATCTTTGGACTCAACACTCTAACAGCTCTTTTAGCCATCATTTTACCATATAGTGCGACTCTTGGAAAAGTATATGCGGAGATACTTGAAGAGCATGACAGCTTTCCAAAAGAGCTACATGTAAAGGGTAAAATATCTGCTTTTTTGTATACAAAACTACCAGATGCCATGCCTTATCTCATTTCATATACACTCTACAGATTTGAGTGTGCTCTAAAATCTACTGCTATTTTGGGCTTTATTGGGCTTATGACACTGGGGTACTTTCTACAAGGTGCTTTTATGCAAGGTAACTATGGTGAAGTTTGGTTGCTTCTTATCCTTTTTTATATCATCATCGCAACTTTGCGTTTTTGGTTTACAAAGTATAGTACTCCATTTTTAATTGTAGCTAGTTTTTTCTATCTCGACTTTGTAAGTGGTTTTAGCATGGAAAACCTAACTCGTTTTTTAACTCACGACATCATACCAAGCCCACTGCGTAAAGAACAGGGTTTTGAAGTATTATTTAACTGGTTTAGTAACATTGCAACGCATGAGCTTATCCCTGGAGTTTTAAACACTATAGTTTTAACACAAATTGCACTTATTGTCACTGCGCTAATTGCTCTGCTATGTTTTCCTTTTATATCAAAAAAGTTTTCAAACCTACCTACTAGATTTGGTGGGGGAATTTTACTAGTTATATTGCGTTCTACTCCTGAGTATATTTTGGCTTATCTATTTTTACAAATTTGGGGACCTTCTATGCTCCCCGCTGTTCTTGCTCTTGCTCTTCACAATGGGGCTATCATAGGTTTTATTATGGGTCAGCAGACTAATGAGCTTAAACTACGTATTGATACAACTAAAAAGAAAATAGAGCTTTTTGGTTTTGAAGTATTGCCTAGAATTTATAGCTCCTTTTTAGCATTTTTATTTTATAGATGGGAAGTTATCATGCGAGAGAGTGCCATACTTGGTATACTAGGAATTCATACACTTGGATTTTTCATAGACTCTGCTATAGCTGACATTCGTCTTGATAAAGTTGTTATTCTTCTGTTCTTTACAGCAATGCTAAATATACTTGTTGACTATATTTCAAGAAGAGTTAGAAGTTATCTTAGAATCTCTACTACTATCAACTGTGAACTTAAGTAGTATTTAAACTTATTTAGATATACTTTCATCTCTTTAGCAGTGGCCTGATAGCTCAGTCGGTAGAGCAGATGACTGAAAATCATCGTGTCCTTGGTTCGATTCCGAGTCAGGCCACCACTCCTTTTGAAAACAATAAAAACGAATTCATTATAAACTAAAACTTCAAACTGATAACTTTTAATAGCCTATCATCAACTAACTTTTGTCTGTTTGAATATCTTAGATTCTCTTAATGATATGAATCATTATCTTTATCCTTCTATTTTTAGTATAATACATAAAAGTCTATACGGATGTGGAATTGTGAAATTTTTGCTTTTAATAACTCTTTTTATATCTACTTTACTCTCTAGTGAAAAACTAGAAAAAGTTTCACTACAACTTCAGTGACTATTAGTATAAATAATCGTAATCTATATATAACATATAGTATAGGGATAAGTTTATATCCAAAAGATAGTAAAAACAGTCATAACCTTTTAAAATATGCTGATACAGCCATGTATAAAGCAAAAGATGAAGGAAAAAATAATTATCAATTTTATTCTAAAAAAATGACTCAACTTGTCTTTGAGCAAGTTGCTTTAGAAAATAGTCTACGAAATGCAATCAAAAATGAAGAGTTTGTAGTGTATTATCAACCGCAGATGAATGCTCTTACCAATAAGCTTATAGGTATGGAAGCCCTAGTAAGATGGGAACATAAATCTATGGGATTAGTATACCCC
>DQTM01000144.1 GCA_015662785.1 Sulfurospirillum arcachonense
GTTACTGCTTAGGCTACTGCATACAAATCATAAAAGAGCATTTTAGTGAATGTGACATACTCATGGATGGAAATAGCTCTTTTGGGGTTAGTGACGTTGACACAATGGTCAAAGCAGACGCAAAAGTAGCAGAGGTAAGTGCAGCAAGTATCTTAGCAAAAGTAAGTCGTGACCGTTACATGTATTCCATTGCCAAAGAGTTTTCAAACTACTCTTTTACAAAACACAAAGGCTACGGAACTGCTCTACATGTAAAGGAAATTTCAGAGTTTGGATACTCTAAAATTCATAGAAAAACTTTTAAAATCAAAAGTTTGAGAGAACCTACACTTTTTTAGTAAGTTTACCAAATTTCACTAAATGTTTTATCATCTACATGTAAAGCTTTTGTTAACTCTATTAACCCTGTATTTTTCATAATTGTTGTCACTTTAGGAGCCCAAGTTTCTCTATAGTTGAACGAATTGGTTTTACCACTAATCATATAAATAAACTTAATATTTATATCTCTATCAAACAATATATCTTCTCCATTTGCCTTGACTTGTTCATCAAGCATCTCTCTAGCTTTCACAAATGGTTTGAACTTTTTCTTTTTGTTTATCCAGAGCTTTGCAAAATCCTCTAAACAAGCTATATTTGCTTCTTTTTTTGCAGTTGGATTCTTGTCTAAAAAGTCTAACTCTTTCGTAGTCCCTGCTATACTGTTGGGTCTATAATCTTTTTTCAGGCTTTTTGGTCTCTCTTTCCAAACAAGCTCATCTTTTTCATACTTTTCTATCATACTTCCATAAAGTATTTTTGAGTTGTCAACTTTTAAATTTGGTAAGTACAAAGCAGGAAGTTCAGCTTCATTACTCTTTGCTCCAAGACTTAAGATGTTACCTGTTATATGAGCAACATAACCTCTACCATAACCAGATTCTACTCCTGCAATTGCTAGAAGAGCTGCTGGAGGAACATTGTACTTAACTCCTATTTTCACTGCATCTTCAGCTATGTCTTGATAAAAACTCTTTACATGTGAAAACTTTCTATATCTATATGTCTTTATAACTTCACTCTGTTTTAGAACAGTTTTTGGTTTTTTCTTACTCTCAAACATATCCATAAGAGTAAATACAAGGACAATGACAACTGTGAAAAACAGTAAAAAACTAAGAAAAAACTTTTTTGACATTTTCTATTCTTGAACTCATTGTTAAAAGGAGCATATCGGCTATTACTAAAGCGGTCATAGACTCTGCAACCACACTTCCACGAACTGCTATGCAAGGGTCATGTCTTCCCTTTAAAGCACAGTTTTGCTCGTGATTTGAAGTATCAACTGTATCTTGGTTTATAAAGATTGATGGTGTTGGTTTAAAATAGACTCTTAAATCGATTGTCTCACCATTGCTAATACCACCCAAAATTCCACCACTATGATTTGTTACAAAACCATCAGATTTTATGTGGTCATTGTTTTGTGAACCTCTAAGGCTCGAAGAGTTAAATCCCTCTCCTATTTCTATAGCTTTGACTCCATTTATCCCCATCATAGCCTCTGCCAAAATTGCATCTAGTTTATAATACAGTGGTTCTCCTAATCCAACTGGAGCATTAATCACTTTTACATGAGCAACACCTCCAACAGAATCATGAGAGTTTTTAGCTTTTAAAATAGCATCTTTCCAATTCTGCTCTTTTTTCTCATCTAATGCATATATTTCACTATTTTTAACATAATCAAAATCCAGATTTTCAGCTCTTATACCTGCAATTTCACATACTCCACTCTTTACATGTATACCTATCTGATTTAACATAAGCTTTGCAATTGCCCCAGCTGCCACTCGTGCTGCTGTTTCTCTTGCACTACTTCTTCCTCCACCTCGATAATCTCTCAATCCATACTTATGAAAATATGTAAAATCAGCATGTCCTGGGCGAAAAATGTCTTTAACATTGTCATAATCTCTGCTTTTTTGATTTTCATTAAAGATGATTAGTGCTATGGGTGTTCCTGTACTATGTCCCTCAAAAACTCCACTTAGTATTTCTACTTTGTCACCTTCAGTTCTTGCAGTTGCGAACTTGTTTTGTCCCGGTTTTCTTCTGTCTAACTCAGCTTGAATAAACGCTTCGTCTATCTCAAGTCCAGCTGGCACTCCATCAACAATACAACCTAAAGCTTTTCCGTGTGATTCTCCAAAAGTTGTAAAAGTAAACTTTTTTCCAAATATATTTGACATTTTAAACCTTTACCAATATTTCTAAAGCTATTTGTGCTGCATTTTGTTGAGCCTCTTTTTTGCTTTTACCTAAAGCTTTAGATATCTGTTTTCCATGTATATTGACCGATATTTCAAACTCTTTTTGATGGTCTGGTCCAAAAGAACGCTCCATAATATACTCTGGAGTTATGCCTTCATTTGCTTGAGTAAACTCTTGAAGTGTTGTTTTGTAATCTCTAAATATACTATCCAAATCAATTTTCTCATAAGCAGACTCTAAAACAGGTACGACAATAGAGCGAGTTCGCTCTAACCCAGCTTCAAGATACAAAGCCCCAACTACTGCTTCAAAAGCATTTGAAAGCAAAGAAGGTTTCTCTCTGCCATTGTTGTTTTCTTCAGCAGTTGAAAGGTATATGCACTCACCTAGTTTTAGTATGCGTGCTAACTTTTCAAAGCCTTTTTCATTGACCAGTGAAGCTCTTAATTTAGACAAATCCCCTTCAGGAATATTTGTGAATTTAAAAAACAGATACTCTCCGACTATTAAGTCTAGTACAGCATCTCCTAAAAACTCTAACCGTTCATTGTTATAAGGTCTTTTATAACTCTTATGTGTAAGTGCCTCGATTATCAGGTTTTGATTTTCAAACTGATAATCCAGACGCTTTTGTATGTCTTCTAAACTTTTTTGCATTTTAGTCCTTTATCTAAGTGGTAGTCGGGTACAGGCATCTTTTACTTTGTAAAAGCAGCCAGTCCCGCTCCATCATCTCTATTTTTACTGGAATGAAACACTATCTTCATAACTATCTTTTGTTATTATTGGTACTATACTTGCACTCGCTATTGCTTGACAGTTTGGGCATCTATGTGAGTGAATTGGAAAACTATTTTTACACTCATCACAAATATACTCAAAATTGAGTGATGCTTTTTTATATCCAACTGATTGCAAGTTAGATAAAACTTCAAACTCAAAATAAGTATGATTAGAGCATTGTGGTTTAATTAAACCTTTTGCACTGCTTATCTCTTGAACCAATGAGGCTTTACATGTAGAGATATCAAACCACTGTGTATCTGCCATCCAAAGCATATCTAAAAGCTTTTTATGATCAAATGTATTAAAGAGTTCTAAATCTACCTTTTCTCTTGTTATTTGCCATAATTCAAAAATTTTCCTCTGTAAAAAAGGAGCTTGTTCTAACATACTTGTTAATTTGCTTATTTTTTCTTTATTGCTTAGTTTATAATCATATTTGATAGACAAAGCCATAAGATAATCTCTCTGTTTTGTTACTTTCGCACCAAGTTCTTCAAGAGAATCTAACACTTCTATAGCTCTATCATACTCTTTTAGTTTTTCATAACTTACACTCAGATATTTCAACGACTCTTCATTTCTAGGATGAATTTTTAGTGAATCCAAAAATACTTCACAACTTATTCTTAAAAAACCTGCATTAAAGTAAGTTTTACCGAGTTCACTGAGTATATACTCTTTCTCTTCTCTCTTTTTTGTTCTATCAAGTGCAAGCAGATAAAGCCCAATAGCCTTTTCAAAATTTCCACTTTTGCCATATCCATGGGCTAGTAAAACTAAAGATTCTAAAGGGACAGTTTTATCTTTAAGAAGTGATTTAAACTCACCCTCGTCACTGACTATCTCAAAACGTTTTATAAAATCTTCTATATCAGCTTTTTCCTCTTTACTCTTATA
>DQTM01000105.1 GCA_015662785.1 Sulfurospirillum arcachonense
GCTCTTAGTTTGGAGTACAGTGGTTTTATCTGTTCTCTTAATTCGTGTGCAATGATAGCTGAATGAGAATACCCACTTCTAGTATGATCATCTATAGGAAGTGAAAAAACATCTTTACATGTAAAGGTTCTTACTAGTGGCAATAGTGCATGCTTTGTTAGTTGTGCAAAAATCTTTGCTCCATGGTAAGTATGTTTTGTGTGAAGTAGATTTTTTATATCTGAGTAACTGTATGGGGAGTATACCGCCAAGCCATTTTCTAAGACTCTTTTTGATGGATTTGGAACTATAATCGTATCTAAGCAATTTTTACAAAGTGGTTGCCAACTTATGTTTAGACATAAGTGGCAACGCACTGTTAATCCAGTTTTAAAACTGTTAAGAATGCCTCTTGAGGAAGTTGTACTCTTCCTATAGATTTCATTCTTTTTTTACCAGCTTTTTGTTTTTCTAATAGTTTTCTTTTTCTTGTTATATCACCACCATAACACTTGGCAGTAACATTTTTACCCATAGACTTTACAGTTTCACGAGCTATAACTTTGGTTCCAATACTTGCTTGAATTGCTACTTCAAAAAGTTGTCTTGGTACTATCTCTTTCATAGCTTTTACAAAATCACGACCACGACTTGTAGCACTTGTTTTTGGTACGATAATTGACAGAGCATCAACCACTTCACCAGCAACTAAAACATCCAGTTTAACCAAATCGCCATCACGGTAACCAGTCTGGTCATAATCAAAACTTGCATAACCTTTTGATACAGATTTTAGCTTATCGTAAAAATCCATAACTATCTCATTCATAGGAATTGAGTACTCCAGAAGAACTCTCTCAGGACTTAGATAGTCCATCTTTTCTTGGATACCTCTTTTGTTGTTGAGCAAAGTTATAATGTTTCCCAAGAATTCTGTTGGTGTAAGTATGGTTGCTTTTACATACGGTTCCATTATCTTTTCAATGGCGTTTACAGGAGGAAGTTGACTTGGATTTTGCATCTCTAAAGTCTCTCCACTAGTTGTTATAACTCTATACGTTACCGTTGGAGCAGTTGCTATCAAATCAAGATCAAACTCACGTTCCAGTCTCTCTTTTACAACTTCCATATGAAGAAGTCCCAAAAATCCTACACGAAAACCATAACCTAATGCTGCTGAAGTTTCAGGCTTATAACTTATGCTTGAATCATTTAGTTTCAGCTTATCTAGTGCGTCACGCAAGTCTTCAAATTTATCTGTTTCTATTGGATATATCCCTGCAAAAACAAATGATTTAACCTCTTCAAAACCCTTAATTGGCTCTGATGCTTTGTTTTTATTATCAGTTATCGTATCACCAACTTGAACATCACCGATATTCTTAAGTCCAAGAACAACGATACCAACTTCTCCAGTTTTGATAACTTTTGTTTTTTCAAGTGCAAGAGGATGAGGATACATAAGATTTAAAACTTCATGTTTTTTCTCAGTTCCCATTACAAAAATCTCTTGACCTTTTCTTATCTCTCCATCATAAACTCTTACAAGTGCCAAAGCACCAAGATAGTTATCGAACCAACTATCATAAATGATAGCTTTTGTTGGAGCATTTTCAGTACCCTGTGGAGCTGGTATAAGCTCAACTATAGCATCAAGAAGTTCTGTTATACCAATGCCACTTTTTGCACTAGTTTTTATAGCATCACTACAATCAAGTCCTATGGTATGCTCTATCTCATCTTTTACTTTATCAGGATCAGCAGCAGGAAGATCTATCTTGTTCAAAACTGGGATAATAGTCAAATCATTTTCTAAAGCTATATAAACATTAGCAATAGTTTGAGCTTCAACACCTTGCGAAGAGTCTACTATAAGCAAAGCTCCATCACTTGAAGCTAGTGAACGAGATACTTCATAAGAGAAATCAACGTGACCTGGAGTGTCTATAAGATTTAGTATATAAGGAACGTCATCTTTAACATAAGTAAGTCTAACACTTTGTGCTTTAATGGTAATTCCACGCTCTTTTTCTATGTCCATAGTGTCCATCATTTGAGCGCCCATTTCTCGTTCTGAAACAGCACCACACTCTTGAATAAGTCTATCTGCTAACGTGCTTTTACCATGGTCAATATGAGCTATAATTGAAAAGTTACGTATATTCTTTTGCGACATTAGATAAACAATCCATTCACACTCTCGTTGTGATAAACTCTTCTGATAACTTCTGCAAATGTTGGGGCAATACTAAGAACTTTTATTTTACTGCACTCTTGTTTTAAAGGAATAGAATCAGATACTAAAAGCTCATCTAACTCTCCCTCTTCAATCCTTTCATAAGCAGGTCCGCTAAGAACAGGGTGAGTACAACATGCCATAACACTTATAGCTCCTTTAGCCTTTAGTGCTTTTGCAGCTTTTACAATAGTTCCAGCTGTATCAATCATATCATCAACAAGAATTACGTCTTTGCCTTCAACATCACCAATGATATTCATCACTTCTGATTCATTTGCTTGTTCACGGCGTTTATCTACTATAACCATATCAACATCAAGTTTTTTTGCAAAACTTCTTGCACGTGCAACTCCACCGATGTCAGGACTAGCAATGATAGGATTTTTAAGTCCTTTGTTTTTGATGTAATCATGAAAAATGATAGACCCATAAAGATTATCAACCGGTATATCAAAGAAACCTTGAATTTGACCTGCATGAAGGTCAATAGTTACAACTCTGTCAATTCCAGCTGTTTCCATCATGTTTGCTACAAGTTTCGCCGTGATTGGAACTCTTGGAGCTGCTTTTCTATCTTGCCTTGCATACCCAAAATAAGGAACAATTGCAGTTATAGAACTAGCAGAACTACGTCTCAGAGCATCTGTTAAGATAAGAAGCTCCATAAGGTTTACGTTAGCCGGAGCACAGGTTGGTTGGATGATAAATACATCTTTTCCTCTAACACTCTCAGTAATTTGAACACTAATCTCACCATCACTAAAACGTTTTATAGTCGCTTCTGAAAGTGGAAGTGAAAGATGTTTTGCAACTTTTTTTGAAAACTCTGGATTCGCAGTACCGGTAAAGACTTTGTAGCCCCTCATATTAGACCCTTATAGTAGTTAATTAATCGGATTATACTAAAAAAGGACTTAAAATCGAATTATGCAACAGTATAAATATCTATATTTAAAAAAAGACATAATAATAAATGAAATTTAAAATATATCAATTAGAGAGGAAAATACGTTATAGTAGAAAAGTTTCTCCCCAAATGGGGAGAACTTTCATTTAGTTAGCTTCGGCAAGCTCCATCTTTTTTCTTCTTTTTACCTGATTCATACCAAGTAAAAAGATAAGAAAAAGTATAGGTATAAGAATAATTTGCTTAGGTAACCTATCGTTTGGAACACGAACAGATTCAATAATCCAACCACTATCAACTCCCGCTTGTTTCATAGCTGCAACTTGTTTGTTGTTCCCTGGCAACATCATAGAAACTTCCATTGGTCCAAACATATTGTCTAATTGAAAACCAGTATCATTAATTCTTTCTTTTCCAGTGCTACCCTTGGCAAGAGGTAAGGCAAATGTATAGTTCCTATGTATACCTTCAATAGTTTCACCACTAACTATAAACTCAAGTCTTTCTCCTGCTTTCATAGTGTCTGCAACTTTAAATATTTCTTGTCCTGAAATATTTTTAAAAGGTGCTTCAATCTTATCATATATGAATCCTGGTCTAAATAATAAGAATGTAAACATTAGAAGTAGAATTGTCTCCCACCATTTACTTTTAGCCAACCAATAACCTTGAGTTGCTGCAGCAAAAAGAAGCATTCCACCAATGGCTGTTAAAACAACTAGAATAAACTCAAAAGTATTCTCAATTCCAATCATAAGAAGTTGGGTATTGAAAATAAACATGAAAGGTAAAATTCCTGTTCTTATATCATAGATAAAACCTTGTATACCAGTTTTAATCGGGTCTCCACCCGAAATGGCAGCGGCGGCAAAGGCGGCTAATCCAACAGGAGGTGTATCATCGGCTAAGATACCAAAGTAAAATACAAACATATGAGCAGCAATAAGTGGAATTGCAATTCCATTTGCAGCTCCAAGACTTACAATAACAGGAGCCATCAAAGATGATACAACAATATAGTTTGCAGTCGTAGGAAGCCCCATACCAAGAACCAGACTAATCAATGCAGTAAGAACAAGAATAATGAAAATATTTCCACCACTTACATCTTCAACTACACCTATAATTACCTGCCCTATACCTGTTAAAGTAACAGTCCCAACAATAATACCAGCAACTGCCGTAGCAACACCAATACCTATCATATTTTTAGCACCGTTTATTAAGCCTTGCTCTAAATCTTTAAACCCATCTTTAACACGAGCAAAAATATCATCTTTTTTTCTAAAAAAGTCCATCAGAGGTTTTTGCGTAAGAACAATAAACATCATAAATATTGATGCCCAATAAGCTGAAAGCTCTGGAGAATATCTCTCAACAGTTAACAACCATACAAGAACTATAACTGGAAGTATATAGTGTAAACCAGCTCTTGCCGTTATACCTACTTCTGGTAACTCTTCTATCTCATCTGTACTAAGATCAGGCACTTTAGATGCAACATAAAGAAGTGCTACATATGAAATAGCCAATATGGCCAAAACAACACTAAAGGCATTATCTCCAGCATTTTGTTTAATAAAATTTATAATAGGAGGTAAAAGCCAAGTTAAAAAACTAAGAACTAAAACAACACTAACAACGCCAATCATCTTAGCTTTTACTGTCATTTTATACTTTCGTGGAAGTCCTTTCATGTCTGCTTTACATGCCTCTAAGTGAACCATATAAATCAAAGCAATATAAGCTATCATTGCAGGAAGAAATGCGTGTTTTATAATTTCAACAAATGGTATACCAACATACTCAACCATTAAGAAAGCTGCTGCTCCCATGATTGGAGGTGTAAGCTGACCGTTTACCGAAGAAGCACACTCAATAGCTCCTGCTTTTTCAGCTGAGAATCCAACTTTTTTCATAAGTGGTATTGTAAATGTTCCTGTTGTTACAACATTTGCGATTGAACTACCTGAAATCATACCTGTCAAAGCTGAACTTACAACAGCTGCTTTTGCTGGTCCACCACGAAAGTGACCCATCAAAGAAAATGCAATACGTATGAAATAGTTACCAGCTCCTGCTTGCTCTAAAAGTGAACCAAAAAGGACAAATAAGAAAACCATACTAGCTGAAACACCTACAGCAACACCAAAAGCACCTTCAGTGGTAATCCACATGTGGGATACAATTTTATTTATAGAAGCTCCACCATAATTACCAAGACCAAAATAAGCATAAGTTAAAGCTAAAGTTGCCACAACCATAAGAGGAGGACCAAGTGTTCGTCTTGTTGCTTCAAGTAGAAGCACTAAACCTATGATACTTAAAGTTAAATCTAACTTATTTGGCACTCCTAATCTCATTTCAAATGCCAAAGAATCCCAAACTTGCGCATAAATAATGTATGCAATTGAAATAAGGAATAAAAATCCCATAATCCAATCAATAGCTGGAACATAATCTCTTGGCGAAGATTTTCTAGGAAGGTAGCTTAAATATGCTAAAAATCCTGCAAACATTAGGTGTATTCTTTTTACAACATCTTCATTCATCCATGGTGTGAACTCCAAAACTAATGGTGATGAAATGTAAAGTTGAAAAATAGACCAAACTAATGCCAAATAGATTATAAAATTGGCTAAATATTTATTTGAAGGTGAGCGACCACCTGTTTCTGCTTCAAGAACATCATCCGTAGAAAGTCCTGTCTCCTCTTTGTTACTCAATACTGCTCCTTATGTAAATATATTTATAAACTACTATAAATTTAGAAATTTAGAAATACATTTAATTAGGAAGAATTTTTACATTCTTCCTAAATTGCTTTCTAAATTATTTAAGAAGACCTACTTCTTTATAATATTTTATTGCACCTCTATGAAGTGGAGCAGAAAGACCATCTTTAATCATCTCTTCTTTCTTCAAGTTAGCAAATGCTGGATGAAGTTTTTTGAAAGCATCAAAGTTTTCAAATACAGCTTTAACTACAGCATAGATAACTTTTTCAGAAACTTTTGAAGAAGTTACGAAAGTTGCAGCCACACCAAATGTTTTAACAGTATCTGGGTTTCCTCTATACATTCCACCAGGAACATCTGTAAACTTATAGTATGGAGTTGATTCAACTAGTTTTGCTATTTTAGCATCACTAACGTCAACTATAACACTATCACAAGTAGTTGTAGCTTCTTTAATAGCTCCACTTGGGTGACCAACAACATAAATCATAGCGTCTATTTTGTTATCACAAAGTGCTTTTGCTTGCTCACTTGCTTTAAGTTCACCAGCTACCTTAAATACTGACTTATCCCATCCTTCAGCTTTCATCGCTACTTCCATAGTACCACGACTTCCTGAACCAGGATTTCCGATGTTAACTCTCTTACCTTTTAAATCAGCAAAAACTTTGATTCCACTGTCAGCACGTGCAACAACAGTAAAAGGCTCACCATGAATTGAGAAGATTGATCTTAACTCTTTGAAAGGACCTTTATCTTTGAACTTTGAAGTTCCATTATATGCATGATATTGCCAATCTGATTGAGCAACACCCATATCAAGCTCTCCAGCTCTGATAGTATTGATGTTATAAACAGAACCACCAGTAGACTCAACAGAACATCTTACGCCATGCTCTTTCTTACCTTTGTTTACTAAACGACAAATTGAACCACCTGTTGGGTAATAAACACCTGTAACTCCACCTGTTCCGATTGTTACAAAATCTGTAGCCATTAATGGCAAACTCATAGCACCTACTAAAGCAATTGTTGCTAATTTTCTAGTCATATAAACTCCTTTTAAATTTGTTACTATTAATTTAACGTTTTTAACCTTATCAGTGTCAAAATTGTTTCAAAAATGATGCAATTACTTCTAAACTGTTACATTATGAAACTAATTGCTTCTAAGCCTAAAAAAGTCCAAAATATTTATAGTAAAAAATATATTTAATTCTAGTTTAAATATATTGCAGATAAAATTGTCGACAATAAATGACAAATTGTCGACAAGGAAGATTATGAGTGCTTTACTCAAACAGCCATTAAAAGAAAAAATCATAGAACATATCTATAATGCCATTGTCAATGAAGAGTATATTGGTGGCTCTCAGATAAAAGAGTTGCACCTATCTGAAAAACTAAAAGTAAGTCGTGCTCCTATAAGAGAGGCTCTTTTAGAACTTGTTTCTCTTGGTGTTTTAGAGCAAATTGCTAGAAAAGGTGTATTTGTTAAAGAGATAACTTCAAAAGATATATATGATACCTATGAATCCAAAGGAGTTATCGAAGGTTTTTTGGCTACTGAGTTTGCTCTTCATGCAACTTCACAAGATATAGAGCAATTATCTTTACATGTAGAACAGATGAGTAACCCAAACAGTGATAGAAAAAAAGTTGTAAAAGTGGGAGAAGAGTTTCACAAACTAACTCTAAAATATGCTAAGAATAGTGTGTTTTTAGAAACGCTAGAAAAGATAAACAAAAAATCACAACTTCTTTTCTATAAAAACTGGACAAAGATGTATTCTCAAGTAGAAGTAAAACAGAGACATCAAAAGATAGTAGATGCAATCATTTCAAGAGATAAAAAAACCATTGAAGACGTCATACGTGAGCACTACTTTGAAACAGGAACAAAGATAATCCTACTAAGGGAGGTAAGATGAAAGAGATAGACGTAAGATTTAGTAACTTTGAATATGACAAAAATATACACTATTTTTTGTTTATAAGTGAACTAAAAGCGTATGGAATAGGTCACTTTTTTAAAGAGGCATTATCAAAAGTATTGGGAATTTCAAAAGAGAAGATAGAGTTTATCTCAGTTGCACCTGATGTATTTGAACAGTACAACTACGACAACCTCATCATTATAAACAAGTGTAAAGATAAGCGCAATAAAAGGAAGGGTCACGATGAGTTCATAAGTGAGATTTCAAATAGTACTTATATAAACTCTATTATTGACACAATTCTTGCTAATCAAGATGAACTTTTTTTATATATGTTTGAAACTAGTCCATATATGACACTTGATTCAAAAGACAGAGTTACTCTTGTGGGTCCTAAAAGTGATATAGTCACAACTTTAAACAATAAGATCTCTCTTTATGAAATATTCTGCGATATTGTTCCTATGGCAAACTACAGTGTTGCTCATAGTTTTGAAGATCTAATGCAAAGTTCACAAAAACTGATGCAAAGAAGTGGTCATCCTCTTTTTATATCACTTGAAAACAGTGCAGCTGGTGCAAACAGCATCATAGCAAACTGCTTAGAAGATATACAAACAAAGTTTGACACAAATAAAAATGATACTTTTTTAATAACTGAGTTTATAGCTCATATCTGTGACCCAACAACTCTGGGAGTTGTCATAAATGAAGATGAGATATATGTAGGTGGAGTTGCTGACCAGAGAATCCATGGAACAAAGTTCAAAGGTTCTACTTTCCCTTCTAAAATGTCAAAAGATGTTCAAGAAGAGATCATAAGACAGACAAGAGTTGTAGGTAAAAAGATGGCTCAGCTTGGATATAGAGGTATTTTTGGTTGTGATTACATTGTAACAAGTAAAGACGAAGTGTTTTTCATAGAAACAAATCCTAGAAAACAAGGAACTACTATGGAATTTTGTTGTGCTTTAAAAACACAACTTCCTCTTGGTGCTCCTAATCTTCCTGAGATTGAGTTTTATGCGGTAACAGAGAGCAGACGCCCTCCTCGAATGCGTGAGCCTGATTTTTTTAAAACAGACATATATTGGAGTTCTTATAACTACAAGATAGATCACAAGCTAACAACTCACAGCTATCTGCCACAACAGCGTGGTGAGATTGAGATGTTCCAAAGTGTAGCTAAAAACAAAATAAACAAGGAGTTCATGATACTTGAACACATAGGACAAGATTTTTTCGTAAATGAAGGCTCATTTTTGGGTCGAGTGATTGCTACTGGTAAGAGTTATAAAGATGTAGAAGATGGTATTGAGATGGGTAGACGTATGATTGATTATACTGTGAAAACGTATATAGAGGAAGATTTTACCTTAGATGAGAAGTGTTATAGTTGCCCATATTATGCAACTAAAAAATAGAAGGAGCGGGACTGGTTACTTTGTACTCAAAGTTACCTGTACCCGACAACAACAAAGGATAATAGATGGAATGTAGTGTAACAGGTAGTATAGATTTAAAAAAGTTAGATAAATTTGATGTAAAGCTTTTTGAATTATTATATGCTCAAACAGAAACAAAAACAAAAACTGAAGTAAGCCAAAAAGAGATAGACGAAGTAAAAGAGTGGTTAGAGGTAAGTAAAACTTCGCAAAAGTTAACTAACCCTATGGTACAGCTTTTTGATAAACTAAAAAGTATCAAAGAAACTCATGGAGCAACTCCTGAAGATATTGGCATAGATAAAGATGAGCTTTATTTAATGGCAATGAAGCATAAGAGCACAGATGAACATTCAGTTAGTATTGGAGGTCGTGTATACTCTGCTCTTCCTATCGCAAAAACTGCCAATGAAAGAGTAGCTGATTACATTAAAAACCACAAAAAAGATGCTCCAAGTGGATTTGATTTACAGGATCAGATAAAAGAAAACAGAAGAAAAATACAAGCTAAACTTAATATGAGTGATGAAGATTGGGATAGCTACTCTGGACAAATCAAGTATGCAATAACTTCAGGTGAACAACTAGCAGAGATACTAGACATTCCTCAAAAACTTATTGATGATATCCAGAGAGTTGTTGGTGTATTTAGAATGAGAATTTCTCCTTATTATGCAAGTTTGATAATTCCTGGACAAGTAAATGACCCTATACTCATCCAAAGTGTTCCAACTGGGGACATGATAGATAACAAAGGAATCAACATAGAACCAGTTGCGAGTGATCACTCTCCTGCAAGACTTATAGATCAGTTTTATCCTAGAGTATTGACTATCAAAGCAACTAACATGTGTGCTATGTTTTGTACTTATTGTCTTAGACTTGACCACATAAGTGATAAAGACTGGGTAAGCAGTAAAAATACTTATGAAGAAGCATTGGATTATATCAGAAGCAATGAAAACGTAAGAGATGTTCTTATCACTGGTGGCGACGCTTTGGCTCTATCAAACAAAAGACTTGAGTATTTATTTGAAGAGCTTGATAAAATTCCTCATGTAAAGATAAAAAGAATCGGTAGTCGTATCCCTGTTATGACTCCTCAAAGAATTGACGATAAGTTCTTAGAAATTTGTGCAAAAAGTAATGCTATAAAACCTCTAAGATTTGTAACACAGATAAATACAGTCCAAGAGATAACTCCTGAAGTTCATGAGGCATTTTACAAGCTAAGTAAAGTTACAAGTGCCATACTAAATCAAGCAGTACTTCTTCGTGGCGTCAATGATACACAAAACAAAATGTGGAAACTGGTAGAGCTTTTACAAGAGTCATACATAAGACCATATTATCTGTTTAACTGTAGTTTTAGAAATCCAGAGTTTGGACACCTAAGAGTTCCTATCAGTGTTGGACGTGATTTGATTGAGAGCATGTACGGAAACATCGCAGGTGATGCGATACCTAGATACCTTGCAACTGCGGGAGGAAAGATACCACTTCACCGTGATAATGTAGCACAGATTAATGAAGGTGGAGATTATATCTTGAGAAAACCTTGGAGTGGTGAGGAAGTTCCTTATCCTGATATGAGTATGGAAGAGTATAAAAAGCCATTATCATTTGATAAATACAAATAAAAAATGGTAATAGCGGGACTGGCTGCTTTTAGCTTAAAAGATGCCTGTCCCCAAAAACAAGGAAAAAGATGTACAACCAAATAGTATATGGAAGTCTCTTACATGTAGACGAACTAAAAAAACAGAATATCGACCCTTCAAGGGTCGATTTGGTAAAAGTTAAAGGCTTTAAAAGAGTCTTTAATCAACTACCATCTTGGAGAAAAGTTGATGGCATAAAAAAAGCTGTTATGAATATAGAAAAAGATGAAAACTCTTGGTTTAATGCTCTTGTTATCAAAGATATAGATGAAGCATATCTGCAAGATCTTGACCATCGTGAACGTGGCTATAACAGAACTGTTTTAGAAGATGGGAGTGTTACTCTTTATAGTGATGGTACTGTTATAAAAAATTGTATTGTCTATAAAGGTAAAGAGGATAAACAAAGTCACGAAATCCTACCAAACCCTGATTACTTCATCATATGTAAAGATGGAGCGAAGTGTCATGGAAAAGAGTTTTTTGAAGATTACCTAAAGACTACTTACAAGAACAACCTTGATGGTAAAATAGAACTTATTTGACTGAGCTGTATTTAAACAATGGGTATAGTGGGCAAAATCCTACTATACCTGTTATAAGTGGAAGTATCCCTGCGTAAGCCATAGGTTCGTTTGCATAAACAGCATAAACCATCAAAGCTACTCCTGTTATGATTCTGTTGAGCTTATCTTTTCTACCAACGTTACACTTCATGATTACTCCATATAAGTACAATTTTCCCAAATTATATCAAAATTTAAATTTTCTTTGTAAGTTAAATCCATATTTTTATCAACATAAACTTTAAATGCATACTCTTTTTGCTCAAAATTGAAATACAGTTCAACCTCTTGCTTCTCTCCAAGATATAAAACACTACCTA
>DQTM01000239.1 GCA_015662785.1 Sulfurospirillum arcachonense
CAGTAGTAAAAGGTTTTGCTTGCGAAGTTGCAACACCTGACAAAGAGGGAGAATTTTTAAACAAAGTTCTTTTTCTCAAAGATGATAAAGTAGGAGACAATGAGCTTGGAGCCATGTTAATAGTTGGTTTTTTAAAGACTATACTAGAGCTTCCAAAACTACCAAAAACTATACTATGTGTAAACAAAGCAGTACTTTTAACAACAGCTCCAGAGGACTCTGATGTAATTGTAGTTTTGAAAATGCTCGAAGATAAAGGTGTTGAAATATTCTCTTGTGGTATCTGTTTAGATTTTTACAAAGTTAGTGATGATTTAAAAGTTGGTATGGTAGGAAATGCTTATGGAACGGTTGAAGCACTACTAAATTCAGAAGGAACTATAGCACTATAATGAACAATGAACATAAGTTAACAAAGTACGTTAAAGCTGCAGGCTGAGCTGCTAAACTGGCTCCGGGTGAGCTTACAAAAGTGATTAGCGCTCTTACATGTAATGATGAAAATCTTCTCGTAGGAATTGAAACAAGTGATGATGCGAGTGTATATAAGATAGATGATACAAAAGCACTTGTTCAAACTGTAGATTATATAACACCTGTTGTAGATGACCCTTTTATATATGGACAGATCGCTGCTGCAAACTCTCTTAGTGATATTTTTGCTATGGGTGCAGATGTAACTACAGCACTAAATCTTGTTGGATTTAATGGATGTAATCACCCTAAAGAAGTCTTAGGCGAGATTCTTCAAGGAGGACTCTCTAAAGTAAAAGAGTGTGGTGGCATCATTGTTGGAGGTCATACCATAGAAGCTCCTGAGATGACTTATGGTCTTAGTGTTTGTGGTTTTATTCATCCCCAAAGAATCTATAGAAACAATACTCCAAGAGTTGGAGATGTTTTGATTCTTACAAAACCAATTGGAACAGGAGTTTTAACAACAGCTATAAAAGCAGATATGTTGGAAGCTAGTGCTGTCCAAAAAACAGCAGATATATTGGCTCAGTTAAACCATAAGGCTTCAGTTATAATGCGTGAGTTTGATGTAAGTGCTTGTACTGATGTAACTGGTTTTGGATTAGCAGGTCATGCATATGAGATGAGTTCAAAAAACTTTACATTAGAGTTTGATTTTGATGCAATCCCCCTTTTAGATGAAGCCATAGAGTTAGCTAATATGGGAATTATTCCTGGAGGAACTTACAATAATAAAGATTATTTGACTTTACATGTAGATGCAAAAAAAGAGCATAAAAATGAGATACTTTTTTATGATGCACAGACTTCTGGTGGTCTTTTGATGGCAGTAAATCAAAAAGATGCAAGTAGACTTGTGAAGAGACTAAAAAATATAGGTTATGAGTATAGTGCCATAGTTGCTGAAGTAAAAGAATATAGTGGAAAAAGCCTAGTATTGAAGTAGGCTTTTTCTTATAGTTTAAGATATTATTTCGTAAATCTCTTTAACTGTAGGTTTTTTATCACCTATATTTATTGCATTTAAGACTCTTTTTTTAGCTTCGTTGAAAGAGTCTCTATTTTTCGCATGTATCGTAGCAATTGGTTTGTGTTTATCTACATCTTCTCCAAGCCCTATGATATTTTCTAGTCCAACACTATGGTCTATCTTATCACTAGGTCTAATGCGTCCACCACCAAGTCCAACTACACTCATACCAACTCCAATAGCATTCATAGATTCTACTATCCCTGAATTTTGAGCAAATATAGGTTCTATGATGTTAGCTTTTTTTAGATAACTATCATACTTCTCACAAAAATCAGAAGGACCGCCAAGGGCTGTTGTCATTTTTGCAAAAATCTCTAAGGCTTTACCGTTACTTAGTACCGCTTCAAGTTTAGTATTAGCTTCATTTTCATCTTTTGCTAAACCACTGTTTATCAAAGCTGAACTACAAAGTGCCATATTTACTTTATGAAGTCTTGGATTGATATTTTTGTTTTGAAGATATTCAACCGCTTCTCTCACTTCTATAGCATTTCCAGCATTGTGTGCTAAGCATTGATTCATATCTGTTAAAATTGCAGTAGTTTTAACACCAGCATTGTTTGCTATCTCTACTATAGATTTTGCTAAATCCTGAGACAGCTCATACGTTGGCATAAAAGCACCACTTCCTACTTTTACATCCATGATAAGTGTGTCTAAACCCTCAGCAAGTTTTTTTGCTAAGATTGAAGCACTTATCATAGGAACACTCTCAACTGTTGCGGTTACATCTCTGATTGAGTAGATTCTTTTATCAGCTGGAGCCAACGAAGAAGTTTGTCCAATGATTGCTACACCACAATCTTCTACTATTTTTTTAAATAACTTATCGTCAGGTAAAACATTATAGTTTGGGATTGATTCTAATTTATCTAGAGTTCCCCCAGTATGACCTAAGCCACGTCCAGATATCATAGGAACATAAGCTCCACAAGCTGCGAGCATTGGTCCAAGCATCAAAGATACTACATCACCAATGCCACCAGTCGAGTGTTTGTCAACTATTGGACCATCAAGATTGTTCCACTCTAAAGTATTGCCAGAATTTTTCATAGCTATAGTAAGGTTGGTTTTTTCTTCTAGGTTCATGCCATTAAAGAAAACAGCCATTGCAAATGCGCTTATATGCTCATTTGCAACACTGCCATCACTGACACCTTTTATAAACTCCTCTATCTCTTCACGAGATAGAGGATTATTGTCTCTTTTTTTTCTGATAAATTCTTGTGGTATAAACATGAGGTCATCCTTTTATAAGATAAATATTCCTGCGATTGCTGCACTCATCAAGTTTGATAAAGTTCCACCTAGAACTGCTATAAGTCCAAACTTTGCTATCTCATGTCTTCTTTTAGGTATAAGAACACCTAGTCCACCAAGTAAAATTGCGATTGAAGATAAGTTTGCAAAACCACATAAAGCAAAGCTTAAAATTGCTCTTGTTTTTTCAGACAGCTCAACCATACCACTCTCAGCTATATTTTGAGGAAAGTATTTTACAAGCTCTCCATAAGCAACAAACTCATTTATCATAACTTTTTGACCCAAAATTCCACCAGCTGTCATAGCTTCTGACCAAGGAACTCCTATAAGCCAAGCAACAGGAGATAATATAAATCCAAATATATAGTTTAAAGAAAGGGCAGGAAGATTGATTCCAAATAGAGAGTTTATTCCATCTCCAATGAGTCCTAATCCACCATTTACCATAGCTATTAAAGCGATAATTGCAATTAGCATTGCTGCTATGTTTATAGCTAAGCTCATACCACTCGAAGCTCCTTCAGCTGCGGCGTCAAGAACATTTACATTTGTTGATTTCATTGTCATCTCAGTTGGGTCCTTTGGAGTTTCAGTTTCAGGAACAAGAATTTTAGCAAATAAAAGTCCACCTGGAGCTGCCATAAACGAAGCTGCGATTAGATACTCCATTGGAACACCCATCTGATAATATCCAACAAGAACTGCACCAGCAACGGAAGCAAGTCCACCAACCATAACAGCAAAAAGCTCAGATGATGTCATACCTGCTAGGTACGGCTTTATCAAAAGTGGAGCTTCTGTTTGCCCTACAAATATATTTGCTGCAGCACTCATTGATTCTGTTTTTGAAGTACCAAGTACTTTTTGAAGTCCACCACCAATAATCTTAATAAATACCTGCATGATACCAAGATAGTAAAGAACAGATATGAACGATGCAAAAAATATAACAAATGCAAGAACATTAACTGCAAAAATAAATCCTATTTTAAAAGTTGCTAATGGACCAAGTACAAAAGCTACACCATCATTTGCAAATGATAGTACCCATTGAACGCCTGAAGATACTGCACTAAGTACATCTTGCCCAAAAGGAACAAGTAAAACGAATGCCCCCACTAAGAACTGTAGAGCAAATGCCCCTATAATAGTCCTTTTGTTAATCGCTTTACGATTCTTTGAAAACAGAATTGCTACTCCTATTAGAAATACAATTCCAACAAAACCCATCATGTAAACTCCTTTTTATGTTTGTTTTTTTATGTCTTATTTTTAAAGATTTTCTGGACCAAATGAGTATGGTAAAAGTGTTCCTATAGTAAAACTTTTTTGAAGTCCATTAGATATATGACAAATATGAATTTTTGTAGTTTCATCACAAAACTCTCTAATTCTTTGTCTACATGCCCCACATGGAGTAAGTAGTTCATCTGATTTACCTATGATTAGAATCTCTTTAATAATTTTTCCACCATTTACTATCATGTTTCCTATGGCTTGTTCTTCTGCACATGAACCTGAGGGGTAAGCAGCATTTTCTACGTTACATCCATTGTAAATATTGCCATTTTCGTCTATAAGAGAAGCTCCTACATTGAATTTACTGTAAGGGGCATGAGCATTTTTGTAAGCATTTGACGCAGATTCTATAAGTTTGTTTAGTTTATTTTTTTCCATAAAGATTATTCTATCCCAAGTGTGATTAATGTAATCTTTTATTTAACCATTTATTTAATTATTACAGACTATACTATGTTTAAAATAATAGGATAAATATATGAAAAATCTAGCAAGTTATATTGACCATACTTTATTGGCTCAAAATGCAACAGTAAAAATGATAGAAAAATTATGTGATGAAGCAAAAGAGTATAGTTTTTGTAGTGTATGTGTAAACTCTTCTTATGTAAAAGATGCGAGTGGGTTTCTGAAAGGAAGTGATGTAAAAATTTGTAGTGTTGTTGGTTTTCCCTTAGGAGCCATGAGCACAAAAGCAAAAGCCTATGAAGCAAAAGTTGCTGTTGAAGATGGGGCAGATGAGATTGATATGGTCATTAATGTGGGTTGGCTAAAGTCAAAACAATTTGATAGAGTTAAAGAAGATATAGCATTGCTTAACTCTACATGTAAAGATGTTGTGTTTAAGGTTATTTTAGAAACTGCACTGCTTGATGAGGAAGAGATAAGAGTTGTTTGTAAAATGTCAAAAGAGATAGGTGTAGATTTTGTAAAAACTTCAACAGGCTTTTCAATAAGAGGTGCAAGCATAGAAGATATAGAGATAATGAAAGATGTAGTAGGTAAAAGCATAGAGATAAAAGCATCAGGTGGGATTAGGGACTATGAAAAAGCTATGAGTATGGTTGAAGCAGGAGCAACTAGACTAGGAGTAAGTGCAGGCATAGCTATCGTGAGTGGTGCAAAAAATAAAGGTGAAGGTTATTAGTATGAAAAGAGTTATTTGGTTAGTGATGGACTCTTTTGGAATAGGAAATGCAGATGATGCAAAAAAGTTTGGAGATACAGGAGCTGATACTTTTGGGAATATTTCTAAAAACTATAGTCTAAATATACCAAACTTAACCTCTTTGGGACTATTAAAAGCGTATGAGCTTAATAACTCTAAAACACTAAGATTACAAAATAGCGACTCTGTTAGAAAGGGTAGTTTTTATGGAGCAGCTAAAGAGGCTTCTGTTGGGAAAGATACACTCTCCGGTCATTGGGAAATGGCAGGTGTTGTTATGGATTTAGATATGAAATATTTTGAGGAGAAAATCCCAGTTTTTCCAAAAGAGATGATAGATGAAATTATTGAAAAAGGCAAAATAGAAGGAATCTTAGGAGATAGACATGCAAGTGGTATTGAGATTATTGATACTTTAGCAAGTGAACATGTAAAAACTGGTAAACCTATTTTCTATACAAGTGCAGACTCAGTTATACAAATAGCAGCACATGAAGACTCTTTTGGACTACAAAGACTACATAAACTTTGTGAAGTTGTAAGAGAAATAACTATGAAAGATGGTATTGGAAGAGTGATTGCTAGACCATTTTTGGGTGATGAAAAAAATGGATTTGAAAGAACTAAAAACCGTAAGGACTACTCTTTAAGACCTAGTGGAGAATCTATTTTAGAAGTAGCTCTTAAAAACTCTAAAGAGGTTATTGGTATTGGTAAAATATATGATATATTTGGAGGACACGGTATAGGACAAAAAAGACTGGCTTATGGATTAGAAGGTTTGATGGATGAGACTTTGACTCAGATGAGTGAATTAAATAGTGACGGTATCATTTATACAAACTTTGTTGACTTTGATATGGAATGGGGACACCGAAGAGATGTGATAGGTTATGCAAAAGGGTTGGAGTATTTTGATAAAAGATTACCAGAGCTTATAGAAAGCCTAAAAGATGATGACCTTTTAATTATTACCGCTGATCATGGGTGTGACCCAACACACAAAGGTACTGATCATACTCGTGAAAATGTACCTGTTTTTGGAATGTTGAAAAATAAGAACTTAGATAATATTGGCATAAGAGATACTTTTGCTGATATGGCAGCTACCATATCGGAACATTTGGGTTTACCAAATTCTAATTTTGGCAAATCTTTTTTATAAAATAGATTCTAAAGCTATTTTTATCATATCATCAAAAGTAGTCTGTCTCTGTTGTGCTGAAGTAGATTCATTGGTGATGAGGTGATCTGAAATACTAAGTATGCAAGCTGCATTTTTACCAGTTACTTTTGCATTTGTAAATAGTCCTGTTGCTTCCATTTCAACACATTTTGCTCCAGTTACCTTTATGGTTTCATCAAGTGGTCTTGCTGAGTAAAATACTTCAGATGAGTGAACCCTTACTTTATGGATTGGAATGTCTAAAGTCATTGCGCAAGAGATTAGTTTTTCATTTGTTGTAGTTGATGGGTATGTTATGTGAGAGTCTATGTTGGCTACTAATTGTGAAAAAGCTTTTGAGTCACTATATGCTTCAGTGGCTAAAACTACATCATAAACTTTAAGTTCCTTCACGTATGACCCAGCAGAACCAACTCTTATGATAGTATCTACATCATAAAATTTATATAATTCATAAGAGTATATACCAATAGAAGGAACACCCATTCCAGAGCCACATATAGAGACTTTTTTGCCTTTATACTCTCCTGTGTACATTAGCATATTTCTTACGTTGTTTATTGTTTTAACACTGGTCAAATAGTTTTCTGCTATAAATTTAGCTCTTAGTGGATCTCCTGGCATAAGTACAACTTTTGCTATATCGTCTTTTTTTGCTTCAATATGTGGAGTCATTTTATTTCCTTGGTTTATTTTTATTTATTTTATTGAAAGTAACCAAAATTATTAATTAGTTCAAAATATTAAAAAACGATTAAATATAATGGAATTAGTTGTAATTGCTACTTGGGTAGTCATGTTCGTAGCTTCTATTATGAATACAGGAACTACAACAACCATAGTTTTAGCCGATAATGA
>DQTM01000149.1 GCA_015662785.1 Sulfurospirillum arcachonense
CAAAAAACTTCTTCTCTACTAATTGTGTAACATTGTATAACACTAGTGTGATAATAAAGGCTACTAAGATATAACTCATAGAGATATCATGATAGAACTCTACACCCGTAAAACCAAACATACCTTTTAAGACTTTTATCGCATCTTCCCACTCTTTAGCTCTAAAAAAGACCCAAGAGATATTGACAAAGTTAAAGGTGATAAACCATGCTAACACGGTAGGTAACTTCACACCTACCTTCTGCCACACCCGATGAATCATCAGTGCAAATCCATGCATCGCTCCCCAAAAAACAAAAGTCCACCCTGCCCCATGCCAGATACCACCAAGCAAAAAGGTTGTAAAAAGATTAGTATAAGTACGTATCTCTGTTTTTCGATTACCACCCAATGGGATGTAGATATAATCTTTCAAAAAACGAGAAAGTGTGATATGCCATCTTCTCCAAAAATCTTGAATGGAAACTGCTTTATAAGGTGAGTAAAAGTTGATAGGCAATTTGATGTTAAAAAGTAACGCAACCCCTATCGCCATATCTGTATACCCAGAAAAATCAAAATAGAGCTGGAAAGTATAAGAGAGGCTCGTTATCCAAGCCGCTAACAAGTCTAAACTCACACTCGCATCAAAGCCTTTAGTCGCCCAGATAGCAAAGGTATCCGCTATAACCACTTTTTTAAATAACCCAATAGAGAAGATAAAAAGTCCTGTGCTAATATTGGCATAGTTTTTAAGTTTATTTTTTGCTTTGGCAAACTGAGGCATCATCTCTTTATGATGTACGATAGGCCCCGCGATAAGTTGAGGAAAAAAAGTCACAAAGATTGCATAATTTAAAAAGTTATACTCTTTAGTCTCTTTTCTATAACTATCTACTAAATAAGCAATCTGTTGAAAAGTAAAAAAGCTGATTGCTAGTGGCAAAGCCAGATGCAGTAGTGGAACCTCTGATGAAAATATACCATTGAAATTTTCAATAAAAAAGTCTGTATATTTAAAGTATCCAAGCATCAAAAGATTGGCAATCACCCCGATGGTTAATAGCATCTTATCCGAAACTCTTTTTTTATGTGACTCATCTCGTAGACTCAGTCCCAAGGCATAATTAAAAAACATAGAGACTAAGATAAGGGGAAGATAGATGATATTCCACCATGAATAAAAGAAGAGTGAAGAGAGCACTAAAAATGCTTTAGCTAACTCTGTTAAACGCTTGGAATTTAGATAAAAATAGACAAAAAAAGTAAAGGGTAAAAATGCAAATATAAATATATAACTATTAAATAACACGTTTTATCCTCAATTTTCTACCTTTTTTTTAAGGACAAACTTATTGACTCTCTCATCCCACGTTAACTTTCTAATAACCTGTAGGTATTTTTCAATCACAAGATTTTCATTGTACTCTTCTACCATAAGCTTACGCCCCTCTTTTCCCATCTTTTGCCTCTGCTTTTCACTTAAGTGTAACATCTTCTCCATCTTAGCTACCAAGTCTTGATAATCTTGCATTTGACAAGTGTATCCACTAACACTACTATTAATGAGATCACGACATCCTGGTACATTTGTAGCAATCAGTGGCTTTTGCATAGCAGCTGACTCCATCAAAATCATACTCACACCCTCACGGTAAGAAGGAAGTACGATACAGTCTGCCTTAGCAATAAAAGGCTTTACATCATCAGTAGGTCCAAGATAATTTACATATCCTTTTTGAACCCAGTCATCTACCTGCTCTTTTGAGATAGCTTTTGGATTTTGTGCATCGATGAAGCCTAGTAGTTGGCACTCAACATTGTCATATTTTTTTGCCAATACTTTTGCTGCTTTCACATACTCACCAACACCTTTATCCCACAATAGCCTTGCAATCAATATAAAACGAAAAATATTATCTTCTCTTTTTACTGTGATAGGAGTAAAGGTATCTACATTAATACCTTCACTTGGCAATAACTCCATCTTCTCTTCTGCCACTAACTCAGCTAATAAAAACTTATTTTTGTCTTCGACATTGATAAACCATACTTTTTCAGAATGTTTAAGAGATACTTTATATAAATATTTTGCTATTTTTGCGGTCACTGTGTCGTGTATAAAAGTATAACCCAATCCCGTGATAACAGCAATAGACCTTTTCTTCGCAAGAAAGGCAGCAAATGTACCATAGATATTTGGCTTGATAGTATAGTGAAAGATAAGATCAGGGTCTAGCTTTTTATAGGCTTTTTGAAGTTTATACACCATCCGTAAATCTTTAAAGATATTAGAACCTTTGTTGTCCATCGCCAACTCTATATAGTGACAACCTAACTCTTTAAATTCATCAGAGTGTTTATCACGTGGGGCTATGATGATAACATCATAACCCTTTTCTACAAGGCTTTTCATCACACCTAAGCGAAACTTTAACATACTCCAAGATGTGTTGGATACTAAGACGATTCTTTTCATACTAATGAATCCTCTATCACAGCGTTAAAAGTATCACTATACTGCTTATAAATATTTTCAAGTTGAAAATCCTTCACACGACTAGATGACTTTTTAACATAATCTTTTATCATATCATCATGAGAAAGGATATACGCTAAAGCACTCCCCATAGCCTCAGTGTCATCAACCGCCACCAATGTACCAAACTCGGAATATTCTATACCAGACTGCATTCTTTGAGTAATATCACTCGTAGGTGCTAAAATCTCTCTTGGTCCTGAAGGGCAATCAGTTGAGAGTACACTGCATCCACAAATCATTGCTTCAACCATAGCATTTGGGAAACCTTCTGAACGTGATGAAGAGATATATATAGAAGCTTTTGACATAAACTTATAAGGGTTGTCTTGTCCTCCAACAAATAATACTCGTTTTCGTATGCCTAGCTCATCTGCAAGTTCTAAGAGTAGATGTTCTTCACTACCATCACCCACTAAAATCAACTTAGTATCCTCAGCTAATGAGGCAAATGCACGTAAAATCATTGCTATATTTTTGATAGGACGAAAACGTGAAACAGCGACCATTGTTTTTTCTTTATCTACTGCAAAGTCTATAGGTTCATTTGAGAGTTTTTGTATCTTTTCACTATCATACGGATTATAAATAACTATCTGTTTTTCAGTCTCAATAGCAAAATTTTCTACCAAGTCCTGTTTTGTACCTTCAGACACATTAATCACCATAGTGGCTTTTTTATAAAAAAATCTGATAAGCGCTTTATTGATTTTAGCATTAATAGAGTTGTTAGCATAAGTAGAACTAGCATTGACCCGTGCACTTACGATAGTTGTTTTTTTATGAAACAAAGAAGCCAAGACATTAACATAATCAGCACGGTATATGAAACTCACTACTAAGTCTGCATTTGTCTTCTTAACATACTTGTAAAGCTTTAAAGCCAACCAAGGAATATAGAGTATCTTTTTTAAACCACTAGCATCACCTTTAACTGATGAAAGGCATGTTACGTTTACACCCTTTGGTAAGTCATAAGCTATTGTATCTTCTAAAAGTACCAATTGGACATCAAACGCACTATCATCATAAAAGCGAGCTAACAATATTGAAATAACACGCTCAGCACCACCTTGGGCAAGTGAGTTTGCTACTATTAAGATACGTTTTTTTGACATAATTTTACCTTGCACTTAATCTTAGTTACTATAAGTATCGACATTTTAATAAATAAATTTACAGATATTCTAGCAAAAAAATTAATTATTTAAATTAAAAAAATTAATTTTATATTTTGCTAAATACACTATAATTAAAATACATAAAGGATAGGAAAAAAATGAAAAAAATGATTCTACAAAGCCTTATTATTTCCACTATTTTTTTAGGTTGTGATAGTGGCACAGAACAACACTCTACTCTCTATGAAGATGCTGAAAATACACTCTCTTCTGACTGGCATACTGTGAGTGGCAATGCATACCCATATCGTATCTCTGCCTACAACGGTAGCGACAGCTGTGTTAACTTGCCTGTAACTTGGTATAAAGACTCTCATGGTGATTGGAAGAATCCTCATGAGTATTATCTCACTCTAAACAACCATAACAGTGAACATATTCTCGAACTAGATGTAGGTGGTACAGGGATGGTGATTCCTCACTATTTACTAGGTGTTACTCTTGATACAAAGTATGGAAAAAGAACACTTGCATGGGATTCATTTTATAACCATTCTAATATTACACCTAGCTATACAGAACATGCTAATAACTCTGTCACCATGGTATTTCCATCCCCCGTCGAACTAGTACGTGGATTTGATTATGAAAAACCTACTACATGGTTGCATTTTAAAGTCGATATAGAAGAATACTTACATCAGTTTGAGCCAGATAATGTGATACTATCAATAGAAAGATTTATTGCAACTGGTGGAAATTTGGATAATATAAAGTTATCCTCAAGGTAAAAAAAGGATACTATAACTATGGGCAAAAAGCTACTTGGTCTTGTTGATTTTACAAAAGCTTATTTAGTTGAAAACCAAAGCGCTTGGAGAGAGCATACTCCTATCAGTCAAAATGTTCTTTTTGACTACTTTGAATCATACAAAGATACAAAGATACAATTTAAAGGGACAATCTACAATAGCGACACCTTAAAAAAAGAACTCTCCCTAGATCCAACATTAAGCGATGCCATGCTTATCATGATAGCCTATTATGAGTGGGGTACAACACTATTATCAAAACTTGATGGGATCTTCTCTTTTGCACTTTTTGATACGAAAATAAATAGGCTTATTTTAGCAAAAGACCGTATCAGCGTTCACGCACTCTACTACTATCAGACAAACGAAACCTTCCTCTTTGGCTCATCATTAAAAATGCTAACAAAACTTGAGTGCTTCTCTAAAAAACTTAACAATGCTGCTTTATCAAACTACTTTACCTATGGATATATTTTACAACCAAATACTATTTATCAAGATTGCTTCAAAGTTAAATCTGGGCATTTTCTACTCTTTGACATTGGAGAAAAAACTGTTAAACAAGAGAAGTATTGGGACTTAGGGGATATCTATGATATTCCTAAAGAAACGTTAAATGAAGAAGAATTTAAAGAAGGTGCGAAAGAGTTACTAAAAAACTCTGTCAAAAAACGGTTCTCAAATGAAGGTAATTATGCAGCTTCTTTGAGTGGAGGATATGACAGTTCAACTATCGCTGCCATATTACAAGAACAAAGTCCTACACAGATAAAAACATTTACCATAGGCTTTGAAGATGAAAGTATCAACGAAGCACCTGAAGCCAAAAAAATAGCCCAGCATCTAGGAACAGAACACATCGAACATTACTTTTCTGCTTCTGATGCCTTAAACATCATACCTATGCTAAGCGAAGTCTATGATGAGCCTTTTTATGACAATGGTTCTATACCTACAACTTTACTAGCTTCTATCGCTAAAGAACATGATATACATACTATCTTTGCAGGTGATGGAGGAGATGAGGTATTTGCAACGGCTGATGATATCGAGAGATTTGATAATATCCTCTCCTTACCACAAAGTTTCAGAAACGGGATATACCACGTTTTAAACACGTTTAACCCGTCTATGATTCCCTACCTCAATGAAAATAAAAATATTCCCACAAAATATTTTAAATTTATCAACATCATTAAAGCTAAAAACATCCCTGAAATGGTCAAAGTTAAAATGACACTTTTCCACCCCTATGAGATAGATAAACTCATCCAAAGCCAAGATATTCACTATCCAAGTGTATTTGATGAACTCTATTTTGGGAAATATGCCCAGAGTGTGGATAAGGTCATTGGAAGTTATTTTAAAACATTTATGACTGATGGGGAACTTATCAAAACCACACAGGCATTTTATCATCAAGATATCACTATCAGAGAGCCTTACTTGGATTATGCGTTGATTAATTATATGGCGCGTGTACCTAGTGAGATTAAGATTAAAGATAATGTCAAGAAAAACCTACTGAAACAAATAGCCCATGACTATATACCAAAACCACTACTTGATCGTCCTAAAAAAGGTTTTTCAGTACCATTTTCGGCATGGATGAAAAATGAACTAAAACCACTATTGATGGAAACACTTAGTGCTGAAAATCTCAAAAAAGATGGTATTTTAAACCCAGAATATGTCATAAATATACGAAATAACTTTTTAAATGGAAAAGAGGAATATAAATATAAACTTTGGTCGATACTACTCTATCAACTCTGGTATGAAAAAAACATGAGATAATATAAAAGGAATTAAAATAGATGGGATGTGAAGTCAATTTAGAACAAAAAACGTATACTGCACCAACTATAGATTTTGATACATGGAGCCAGCAAAAGCTTTCAATCATCAAAGACTTAATCAATCAAAAAGTAGATACTATCACCAAACCAACTGTAATTGTCTTTGAGATAGGACACTTTATGCTGCCTTGTGAAGATAAAAATCTTGATTGGGCATTTAAAAATGTCGCTTTTGCAGATGCGCTTGCTGGAAAAATAATAAAAAAATACAAAAGAAACATAAAACTCCTCCCTACACTTCTTGTCAATAACCTTGACAGTTCCCAAGAAGATGAATCCCAAAAAACTCTAGAAGAGATGTTTCAAAATAACAGATTTATCTCTTTAAAGTCCCTCAAAACACTCTCTGAGAGAAATCTTAAAAACCGTGCATATAAATCACTTAAAAAGAACCAAGCACTCGCTGATAGCTTTATAAAAATAGATGGTAAGGCATATCTAAAAGATGAAGATTACCAACATGACTTAGCAGCTGGTTTTGTAGATGAAGATGGAAATATCATCCCTAGATGTGGACTAATCCTCACAAGTTTTTTAGATAAAATCGCAGAATTCTCTAAAGTGAGAATGTACCCTGAAACTAACTATGAAGTGATTTTTGTCTCTTTTTCACAAGAGTATCATGAATATGAGCGGGTGAAACTAGGTGTAGATATCTACGCTTCAACACACAGTGACATCACTATAACTCCTATTGTAATGCATTGGGGATATGCTATCGACCAGTGTTATATTTCCCATAGAAATAGCGATGAAAAACTTTGGCAAACAATAGAGTAAGGGTATAAAAACATGTGCGGGATAAGTGGTTTTATAGATTTTAAAGGAAATTCAAATGAAGTTATATTGAAAAATATGACAGATGTGATTCACCACAGAGGTCCCGATGATAGTGGCTACAGTCTACATCATCTGTCACCTAATAAAACTACTATAGGTTTAGGGCACAGAAGACTTTCTATCTTGGATTTAAGTAAATATGGACATCAACCCATGTCTTTTGAAGATATAGAGATAGTTTATAATGGTGAAGTCTATAATTTTGCTGAGATAAAAGAAGAACTCTTAGCCTATAACTATCATTTTGAGTCTCATTCAGATACAGAAGTCATCTTAAAAGCTTACCACAAATGGGGATTAGAAGCAGTACATAAATTCAATGGAATGTTTGCTATCACGATTTATGATAAAGTTAAAAATAAAGTTTTTATAATCCGAGACAGATCAGGTATAAAACCACTTTTTTGGTATAAAAAAGAAGATATCATTCTCTATGCTAGTGAGCTAAAAAGTTTCCATCAACATCCACAGTTTCAAAAAGTACTTAACACTAACTCATTAGCACTTTTTTTACAATACCAGTACATACCAGAACCCCACTCCATTTTTGAGAACTGTTTCAAACTACAAGCAGGGCACTATCTGGAGATTGATTTAAAGTCTAAAGAGATTAATCAACATAAATACTGGGATGTCATAGATGCCTATAACAAACCAAAACTTGATATCTCTGAAGATGAGGCTGTCCAAAAGACAGAAGAGATACTAACTTCTGCTTTTAACTATAGAATGGTTTCAGATGTGCCCGTAGGTATCTTTTTAAGTGGAGGATATGATAGTTCTCTTGTTACTGCACTTTTACAAAAAGATAGCAGTCAAAAGCTTAAAACATTTACCATTGGATTTCATGAAAAAGGGTATGATGAGACTCCTTATGCACGTGAGGTTGCTAAACATGTAGGTACAGATCATACAGAATATTATTGTACACAGAAGGATGCCCTTGAGATTATCCCAAAACTTGCAGAGATATATGATGAACCTTTTAGTGACGACTCAGCCATTCCTACAACCCTGGTTAGTCAACTAGCGCGTAAAGATGTTACCGTGGCACTTAGTGCAGATGGTGGTGATGAACTTTTTGCAGGGTATAACAAATATTCCCTCTCACAACAATATCATAAGACTTTTTCTAAAATACCACAATTAGCACGTTCTCCATTAAGCTCTCTGATGGGTAAAATAGACCCTAGCCAGATTCCTATCGCTAAAAATAGTGACAACTTTACAACCAAGTACGAAAAAGCTAAAAATATCCTAACCGCTAAAAACTGTGTAGGTGTTATGCAAAATGTGGCACATCAAATCACAGACCATGAACTAAGAAAAATCATAAAAAACGATTTTGCTTTACCTCTCACCAACTTTGATGCAACACCACAACTTTCTGAAAGCAACGATAATCTCAACAGTATGTTGGCTATAGATTATAAAACCTATATGCTAGATGACATCTTGACAAAAGTTGATCGTGCTACGATGAGTGTCTCTTTAGAGGGTAGAGAACCTCTTTTAGACTACCGTATCATAGAGTTTGTTGCCACACTTCCTTCTCACTACAAGTATAAGAATGGGGTTAGCAAACATATCCTCAAAGAAATTACCCATAAATATATCCCTAAAAAGATGATGGATAGACCAAAGATGGGCTTTGGTGTCCCTTTAATGGAGTGGTTTAAAGATGAACTTAAAGAGTACTTTCTAGTATACCTTGATGAAAATAGATTAGAACAAGAGGGTATATTTAACGCAAAAGAAGTGGTGCTTATGAGAGATAGATACCTAAGGGGAGACAGAGTTAGTATAGAGACACTATGGTCACTACTTGTCTTTCAGATGTGGTATGAGAAGTGGATGTAAGAGATTCTTGCGTGTAGTTTCTACCTCAAGTCTCTCTTTCTAAACTTGAAAAATATATAATACCCCTTTGTTGCGATGATAGCCCCACCAATAATAAAAAGATTTAACCACGCCAACCCCACAACTTCAAAATAATGAATGACCGGAAATACCAACACAAGATTTAACAATCCTGCAATTACAATGATATTATTCAATAACTTTGATTCATCCAAGACAACCAATATATTTGTAAAGTGCGTGGCAAATACTGTGATAGCTAAAAGAGGTGTCAATATCTGCAAGAGTGTCACTATAATTTGAGGTGGCTCACCCCCTGTAAACACAGATAAAATCTCAGGTGCGTAATAATATACTATGCTAGCTAGGGGTATCATGATAACCAGCAGAGCCAATGATACTTGTCCGTTCCTCTTATAAAACGTTGGAACTGACTCTTTGTGCAGTTTAGCAAGGTACGGATATATAGCTTGTGGTAAGGACGCGATGATACTTCCACCAGCGCGTACAATCTTTTCAACGATGGAATAATACCCTACTACCGCATTACTTGCAAAAAAACCTAAAATGATGATATTTACACTTTGATAGAGTTGCACACCTACGCGAGAGGTAAAAATATACCAAGCATCTTTAAGATAATAGGTATAGTTCTCTTGCGATTGTAAAGAAAAGCGTACATCAAATTTTTTAACCGCTATCTGAAATGCCCATGCCCCTGCTACAAGTGACCCTAGTGAATAAAAGACAAAGACTAAAAAGAGATCCTCAGGATTTTTCACAAAGAGAAAGATAGCCACAGCAAAGATGATTTTAGAGACAGCATTTAGTATCGTGATATAACGCATCTTCTCTATACCTTGAAAAAACCAAACAGGAAAAAGTACCTGCCCTATTATTAACCCATAAGCATAGATGTACAAAGAACCATCCTGTGCAAACCTATCTACCGTAGCGATTAAAAGCAGTAAAAACATAAAAAACATAAGTGCCATCACCGCTTTTATCATGATAACAGAAGAGAAAATTTCATTAATTTTTGCTTGATTTTTAGAGTTGATAGAGATATGCTTAGTAGCAGAAAGGTTAAATCCATAATCAGTGATAATCTCTGCATACAGCATCACTGCCATGATAAAAGAGAAAACACCAAACTGATCTACACCTAGAACTCGCACAAGATAGGGAAAAGTAATCAAAGGAATCAACATATTGATTCCCTGTAAAGCCGTCAAGGATAAAAAGTTATCCATCAACCGTCTAAATGTACTCTGACTCGCCTGCATCAATGTCCTTTTATTTTACTTTATATCGACATTTTTACAAGTTTAAATAGCGTCTTGAATCTTTGTTATCACTGATATAGTTTTTTCTAAATCCTCAAGTTTAAGCATATTTGGTCCATCACTCAAAGCACAATCAGGGTCAAAATGCGTCTCAAAAAAGAAACCATCCACACCAACAGCCGCGGCCGCTTTTGCCAAAGGTGTCACGAACTCTCTTTTGCCTGTACTACTTCCCCCTGCCCCACCAGGCATCTGCACAGCATGTGTCGCATCAAAAATAACAGGTGCAAATTCACGCATAATCATCAGTGAACGCATATCTACAACCAAGTTTCCATAACCAAAACTAGAGCCTCGTTCAGTTAACCAGAGTTTTGCTTTTTGACTATTTTTATAAGTTGCCTCATCAAAACCTCTTGTCTTTAATACCTTTAAAGCAGAGTATTCCATATCAGCAGGATTCATAAATTGACCCTTTTTGATATTGACTATACAGTTGCTATTTGCCGCTTCTACTAACAAGTCTGTTTGACGACATAAAAAAGCAGGAATTTGAAGTACATCGACGATAGAAGCGGCTTCTTTTATCTGCCATCCTTCATGTACATCTGTTAAGAGTTTATAACCAAACTCTTTTTGTACCTCTTCTAAAAGCTTCAGTCCTTCATGCACACCAGG
>DQTM01000240.1 GCA_015662785.1 Sulfurospirillum arcachonense
AGTTATGGATTGGGATAATATACTTAGATACTAAAAAAAGAAGATCATTTTTAGGTGAAGGTAACTTTTCTATAGATATATCTCGTGAACAGATAATAACAACAGGACATGGAAGCTTCAATCTTTCTGTAAATGGAAAGATTAGAGAGTTCAACCGTCAAGCACCTATGAGATTTTTGGTAAAAGATTTAAATTTAACAGAGATAGATTGGAGTAAATTTAAAGAGCTAAATGAAGGTAAATCTTGGTAAGAGTTGTTGTATGGTTTCTTTTGTTGACAACATTTGTTTGTGCAACGCCTTTGGAAGATAAAATAGAGAGTTTTATAGGTGAAAAAGAGTATAAAATTCAAAAGAACTTAATCCGAATTTTATTTAAAGATAAGAACTCTTTTTTAAAAGAAGATAGTAGTGTAGATGGAATAAAAGTTTTAGAAAAACTCAAAGAAAATGGAATTTTGAAGCTTTTTTATGCAAAACCAATGAAACTAAATCTTTCATTTTCTACAAAAGAGAATTCACTTATTTTTATGAGAGTTATCAATGAATCGCTTTCATCTATGGGTTACAACTATTTTTTAACAAAACGAGTTTTGAAAAATTCCGAAGGTTTTTTATGGGAGATAATAATTTCTACGGAACACATTGTAGACCCTCTTATACTCTCTAGTAGGCTAGAGGCGAGAGGTTGTTTTCTTGAATCTATAGAAAGAAAAAGTGAAAATGAGTGGGCATATGTGGTCAATACAGATAACATCAAAGTAGATGCACGCAAATTAGAAGCCAATAGAACAGTAAAACTTAAAAAACCAATAAAACCATATTGGATAGAAGTAGATGGCATGAAGAGTATATCTTTCTCTTTAAAAATAGCCGATAGATGGCATCCAAGTTTAGTTTTTTATGATGACAAGTTGCATATTGTAAAAGATTATAAAAGAGATAGTGCAACAAACAGGTTAAAGATTAAGATACCGGTAGATGCAAAGTATGTGAAAGTAGCAGATTTGTATACACTTGATAATATAAAACGAGGTATATCAATATACCTGATAGCAAGATAGAAAGGATGAAATATGTTCGATGAAATAAGGTTTAATACAATAGAAAGATTACCAAATTATGTTTTTGCAGAGATAAATGAGATTAAACTAAATGCCAGAAGAGCTGGTGAAGATATCATCGATTTTTCTATGGGAAATCCAGACACAAGAACTCCTCAGCATATAATAGATAAGCTAATAGAATCAGCAAATAAAGATAAAACTCATGGCTATAGTGCTTCTAAGGGCATATACAAGTTGCGTCTAGCTATGAGTAAGTGGTATAGTAGAAAATATGGTGTAGATTTAGACCCAGACCGTGAAGTTGTAGCAACTTTGGGCAGTAAAGAGGGTTATGTTCACTTAGTTCAAGCTATTACAAATCCTGGTGATGTTGCAGTTGTTCCAGACCCAGCTTACCCTATACACTCTCACGCTTTTATCATCGCAGGTGGAAATGTTCATAAGATGGGTTTAGAGTGGAATGAGAAGTATGAATTGGATACTGAAGTTTTTTTTAAAAATCTAAAAAAGGCTTTTGCAGAGTCTGTTCCTAAGCCAAAGTTTGTAGTAGTAAACTTTCCGCATAACCCAACAACAGTAACAGTTGAGAAGAGTTTTTATGAAGAGTTAGTTGCTTATGCAAAAAAAGAGAGATTTTATATCATCAGTGATATCGCTTATGCTGATTTGACATTCGATGGCTATAAAACGCCTTCTATCCTTGAAGTAGAGGGTGCAAAAGATGTAGCAGTTGAAAGTTATACGCTCTCAAAAAGCTACTCTATGGCAGGATGGAGAGTTGGATTTATAGTTGGAAATCAGAAGCTTATAGGAGCCCTTACCAAGATAAAATCTTGGTTTGATTATGGTATGTTTACCCCTATTCAAGTGGCTTCTACTGTGGCACTTGATGGACCGCAGGAGTGTGTAGATGAAATCATAAGCACTTATCAAAAAAGAAGAGATGTTCTTTTAGAGAGTTTTGAAAATGCAGGCTGGAAGATAGACAAACCAAATGCAAGTATGTTTATATGGGCAAAAATGCCAGAGGTTGCCATGCACTTGGGCAGCATGAGATTTGCCAAACAGTTATTAACCGAAGCAAAAATCGCAGTAAGTCCCGGAATAGGTTTTGGTGAAGGTGGCGAAGGATATGTAAGAATTGCTCTAATTGAGAATGAAAACAGAATCCGTCAAGCAGCGAAGAATTTAAAAAAGTATTTAAAGAGCTTGGAGAAATAGAACAGATGTTAAAAGTAGGAATAATAGGCGTTGGAACTGTAGGTGCAAGTGTAGCAAATATATTAAAAGAAAATAGCGACATCATAGAAGCAAGATGTGGAAAAAAAATAGTTCCTGTAATGGGAATTGTAAGAGATATATATCGTGATAGAGGAGTTGATTTAACTCTAAGTGACAATATAGATGATGTTTTAGAAAATGATGAAATTGATGTAGTTATTGAGCTTATGGGTGGAGTTGATGAGCCTTTTAAAGTTGTAAAAAAGGCACTCGAAAATGGAAAAGCAGTAGTAACTGCGAACAAAGCACTTTTAGCTTATCATCGTTATGCTTTACAAGATATTGCTGGAAGTCTACCGATTGGTTTTGAGGCTAGTGTTGCCGGTGGAATTCCTATCATAAAAGCACTTCGTGAGGGTTTGAGTGCAAATCATATTGAGTCTATTAAGGGCATTATGAATGGAACTTGTAACTTTATTTTGACAAAAATGATGAATGAAGATGTAGAGTTTAAAGATGTTTTAGATGAAGCACAAAAACTAGGATATGCAGAAGCAGATCCAACATTTGATGTGGGTGGATTTGACGCTGCTCATAAACTTCTTATTCTTGCGAGCATTGCGTATGGGATTCATGCAAATCCTGAAGATATACTCATTGAGGGAATTGAAAATATAAATAGCGAAGATATCTTTTTTGCAAAAGAGTTTGGTTACAACATCAAACACTTAACAATAGCAAAGAAATGTCCTAACAAAAAAGTAGAGCTTCGAGCTCACGCAGCACTTATCCCAAGCTCACAGATGTTAGCAAAAGTAGATGATGTTATGAATGGTATTAGTGTCATTGGTGATAGGGTTGGCGAAACTATGTATTATGGTCCTGGAGCTGGTGGAGATGCAACTGCGAGTGCTGTTATAGCAGATTTAATTGATATTGCTAGAGCTGGACAAAGCTCACCAATGCTTGGATTTAAAAGAGATTTAGAAGGTGGTGGATTTACACTTTTAAGCTCTGATGAGATTGAGACAAAATACTATATGAGAGTAAAAGTTCTTGATGAAATTGGAGTTTTAACTAAGATAACTTCGATACTTGGAGATTTTGGTATCTCTATAAATAGCTTTTTGCAAAAGCCTGATAAAAAAGATCAAAACTGTGCAACACTTCTTTTTTCAACTCATAAATGTAAAGAGATAAATATACAAAATGCTATGAAAGAGCTTGCAAAACTTTCTACATGTAAAGAAAAGCCAGTTATGATTAGGATTGAAGATTAG
>DQTM01000162.1 GCA_015662785.1 Sulfurospirillum arcachonense
AGTTTCACAGATAAACAAGACAAAAGTTTTAAGTCCTTTAGACTTCTAAAGAACTTTTTCAAGCATAAAACGATAGAATACTAACATAAAACAAGGAACATAAAATGGAAATTGATGAGAAAAAAAAGAAAGCATTAGATTTAGCGATAAAGCAGATAGATAAGGCATTTGGCAAGGGTACTCTTGTACGTTTAGGTGAGAAAAACATAGAACCCGTGGCTTCAATTAGTACAGGCTCCATTGGTCTTGATATGGCTTTAGGAATCGGTGGTGTTCCTCGTAGTAGAATTGTAGAAATCTATGGACCAGAGAGTTCTGGAAAGACTACCTTGGCTTTACAAATAGTAGCTCAAGCTCAAGCTGAGGGAAGTATTTGTGCGTTTGTAGATGCGGAACATGCCCTTGATGTTAAGTATGCTGGCAATCTTGGAGTTGATACTGACAACCTTTTGGTTTCCCAGCCAGATTTTGGTGAGCAGGCTTTAGACGTTGTTGAAACTCTTACTCGTAGTGGTGCCGTGGACTTGATAGTGGTAGATTCAGTTGCTGCTCTTACTCCAAAAACGGAGATAGAAGGCGACATGGGAGATACTCACGTAGGACTTCAAGCACGTCTTATGAGTCAAGCGCTTAGAAAACTTACAGGTATAGTTCACAAGATGAACACAACTATCGTATTCATCAACCAAATCCGTATGAAGATAGGAACTATGGGTTACGGTTCACCAGAAACTACAACAGGTGGAAATGCTCTGAAGTTTTACGCTTCTATTAGGATAGATATAAGAAGAATAGCAACTCTAAAACAGGGTGAAGAAGTCATAGGTAACAGAACAAGAGCAAAAGTTATAAAAAACAAAGTGGCACCTCCTTTTCGTCAGGCAGAATTTGATATAATGTTTGGTGAAGGCATATCTAGAGAGGGTGAGATTGTTGATTATGGTGTTAAACTTGACATCATAGACAAGAGTGGAGCTTGGTTTAGTTATGGCGAAATGAGACTAGGGCAGGGGCGTGAAAACGTTAAGGCACTTTTAAAAGAGAATCCAGAAGTAGCTTTGGAGATAGAAGATAAAATCAAAGCACAGATGGGCATGGGCGAAGAAGTTGAGTTAGAAGAATCAGAAGAATCAGAGTAGTTCTTCTTTACATGTAGATAACTATAGGAAAAACAATGACATTCATAGATGAAATATACGCAGACGAAGTGTTAGATAGCAGAGGCAACCCAACAGTAAGAGCAACAGTAAAACTAAGCGATGGAACAAGTGCAAACGCAATAGTCCCAAGTGGAGCAAGCACAGGAAAAAGAGAAGCACTAGAAATAAGAGATGGTGATGAACGTTATATGGGTAAAGGTGTATTAAAAGCATGTGAAAATATAAATACTACTATTGCAGATTGCTTAGTAGGGATAAACCCTTATGACCAAGGTCTCGTAGATGGTATTATGAAAGAAGTAGATGGAACTGATAACTACAGCAACCTTGGAGCTAATGCAGTTCTTGGTGTAAGTATGGCAGTAGCACGTGCAAGTGCACAAAGCTTAGGTTTGCCACTTTACAGATACCTAGGAGGCTCAAATGCACTAGTTATTCCTCTTCCAATGTTCAATATCATAAACGGTGGAAGCCACGCTAATAACTCAGTAGACTTCCAAGAATATATGATAATGCCTCTAAACTTCGATACCTTTAGTGAAGCACTAAGAGCATCAACTGAAGTTTATCATAACCTAAAATCAATTATCGCAGATATGGGTGAGAGTACAGCTCTTGGTGATGAAGGTGGATTTGCACCAAACCTAAAAGATAATGAAGAACCTCTAAAAGTAATTATGCAAGCTATTGAAAAAGCAGGATACAAAGCAGGAAGTGACTTTGGGATAGCGATGGACACAGCAAGTAGTGAATTTGCAGTAGAAGGTGGATATAGACTTGAATCAGAAAACAGAACTCTTACAAGTGCCCAGCTTGTAGATTACTTCGTAGATATGTGTAATAACTATCCAATAGTATCAATAGAAGATGGATTAAGTGAAGATGACTGGGAAGGTTGGAAGCTTATGACTGAAAAACTTGGGAATAAAATCCAAATAGTTGGTGATGATTTGTTTGTCACAAATGAAAAGATATTATCAAGAGGCATAAATGAAGGAATTGCAAACTCAATCCTAATAAAGCCAAACCAAATCGGAAGTGTAAGTGAAACTATGAGAACAGTAAGACTAGCACAAAGAAATAACTATAAATGTGTAATGAGCCATAGAAGTGGTGAAAGTGAAGATGCTTTTATAGCTGACTTTGCAGTTGCACTTAACTGTGGTGAGATAAAAACAGGAGCTACTGCAAGAGGCGAGAGAACTGCAAAGTATAATAGACTTCTTGAGATTGAGCGTGAGCTTAGTGGTAGTGAATTCTTAGGGAAATCACTCTTTAAATAATGAGTGAAATACTTGAAGAGTTTGAGCAGGAGATAGAAGAGGGGGATTCAAAAGGGGTCTCTTTTTATCTTAAAATATTCTCTCTTTTAGTAGTAGTTGTAGGTTTTGGTATCTATGTTGGGGATATGCTTTTTGGAAAAAGTTCTTTAGATGTTCTTCTTGACCTACAATCAAACAAACAGATACTAGAGAAGAGTGTAGAGAGTTTTAAACAAGAGAATGCGATTTTACAAAAAGAGTATTTTGAGCTAAAAGACTTAGACCCAGATAGTAAAGGATTTTGATGAGATATATTTTGACTATTTTTATTTTGCTTTGTGTATCACTAACAGCAAGAGAAAATCCTTTTGAAGCAGTATCAGCTTCAAACACTACAGGTAAAGCAACATACAAAAAAGATACACGACAAAACTTTAGTAGTACCAAAGTAAAACTACCAAGTAGTGCTAGGATACTAAAAAGTGTTGAGTTTCATTTTCAAAATTTAGATGGCTCAATAGAGAGTAAAAAAGTATCAATAGATCACAAAATAGACTGGCATGATGAGTTGATTGTAAAAAAGCTTCTTGATGATGTAGCTACAACAACCGCACCAACCTTATTGTCTACAAAAAAACCAACAAACAAAGTAAAAAAGATAAACTTTAAAAATCTTGTACTTTTTAGCATCGATGGTAAATCTTTACATGTAAAGACAAAAAGATAAGAGATTTTTTAGTAACTAGCCCATATAAAATAGTAGTTGATTTTAAGAGAGAAGTATCTTTTTATACTAAAGTATACAACTTAAAAACAAAATATTTCAAATCAATAACTTTAGGAAAACATAGTGGTTATTATAGAGTTGCAATCGAACTTGATGGTAGGTATCTATATAACAGACAAAAAGTAAAAGATGGGTATATTTTTACGTTAAGATAGTCTACATGTAAAGGTTTTATCCCTTACATGTAAAGAATGTTTAGTACTTTGGAGTTCTGTCTGCTGGTCCAACATAAAGTTGTCTAGGACGAGCTATCTTGATAGTGTCTTGCTCTTTAAGTTCAATCCACTGTGCAATCCAACCTGGAGTTCTACCGATAACAAATATAACAGCAAACATCTCTTTTGGAATTTTAAGAGCTTGAAGTATAACACCTGAGTAAAAGTCGATATTTGGATAAAGATTTCTTTTGATGAAGTATTCATCACTTAGTGCTATCTCTTCAATTTTTTTAGCTATTGCCATCAATCCTGAATCTAAGTTTAACTCATCAACTAACTCTTGCTGAATACCTTTTAGTATTTTTGCTCTAGGGTCAAAGTTTTTATAAACACGGTGACCAAATCCCATAAGTCTAAACTCATCATTAGGGTCTTTTGCTTTTGCAATATACTTGTCTACGTTTTCAACAGAACCTATCATCTCCAACTGGCGTATAACTGATTCGTTTGCACCACCATGAGCTCTTCCCCAAAGCGCAGCAATACCAGAAGCTATACAAGCATAAGGGTGTGCATGAGTTGAAGCAACAACACGAACAGTAGTTGTTGAAGCATTTTGTTCATGATCAGCATGAAGTATAAAAATAGTATCAAGTGCTTTTACTTCTATGGGTTTCAAATCTATGTGATGGTGAGGGTAGCCTCTTAACATATATAAAAAGTTTTCAGTAAATCCCTTTTTTAAATCAGGATATATTATAGGTAGACCTTGAGAGTGTCTATAAGAGAGTGCTGCTATAGTAGGAATCTTAGCAATAATTCTATGAGACATTTCTATATACTCTTCAGGAGTATTTATGTCAAGATGATCAAAGTAAAAGGTTGAAAGTGCTGAAACAGCAGAAGATAGTATTGCCATTGGATGAGCACGATCTGGAAATGCTTCAAACAGTTTCATCATACCTTCATGGACAAATGAGCGCTTTTTCATCTCTTCATTAAATTTTACTAACTCTTCTTCGGTTGGTAAGTCTGCATTAAGTAATAAAAATGCAGTATCTAAAAAAGTTTTTTGAGTAGCAAGATAATCAATATCGTATCCACGATACATAAGTTTACCTTTGCCTCCATCAATATAAGTTATTTTTGAGCGACAATTTGCCGTAGAAGTAAAACCTTTATCAAATGTAAACATACCAGTATTGCTGTAAAATGTCGATATATCAACTACGTCTGGACCAACTGTTGGCTCTAAAATTGGAAAGTCATACTTTTCACCAGTCCTGTTGTCTATAACTGTAACCGTCTTATTTGGCATAAAAACTCCTCATTATATTTTTTTATTATTCATTATAGTGATAATACTATATGTTTATTATAAAAATATGACTTTTAAAATATTAATTTGTTTATTTTAGCTTAAATAGATATTTAGCAAGTTAAGGGTTAAGTTTACTTTTATAAAGTACTTTGAAAAAAGTGATAATTTTTATGCCTAACATTGCTATTATGACTTCGATCAATGATGCCAAGATAAGAGCAGAGTAGAGATGGTTGCCTATACTGTGTGACTCATAAGCTATGGTTGCAATTGCAATAGTTAGTGTTAAAGGCATAGATTGTGATAAAGCGAATCTAAATACATCTACTTTCCCAAGATATTGAAGAAAAATCAAAGAAGAAAAACCACGGGCAAATATCATAAGAGCTACAATAGACAGAGCAGTTGGTATAATTCCAAATTCTCCAAGAGAAAGAAGATTAAAAGTTGAACCTATATAAATGAAAAATATAGGGACTAAAAATCCAAATCCAAAAGATGAAATTTTATGAGGTAAACCTTCTTTATGCTCAAAAAATGTAGCTATAAAAATACCAGCTATAAATGCTCCAAAAGCAATCTCAAGTTGAAGCCATATCATAAGACCAATCATAAGAGAGAAGAGTGCCATAGACAAGCGTAGGTCTTGTTCTTCTTTGTCTAGATGAGGCATAAGATATATTTTTATTTCTGGATACCACCAAAAGAGAACATGAAGAAGTTTAAAGATGACAACAATGCCACCAACAAGTAGCACTAAATACGCAACAGCTTTGTAAAGCTCAAACCCAATACCAAATTCTAGGGCAGCTCCTGCAAAAGTAAGCAAAGATATACTAACAAGCTCACCCATACTTCCTACTATCATAGAGAGGTTCAGCCACTTTGCATTTTTCCCATAGTCTTTATAGAGTGCTAAGATAAGCCCAACTGAAAGAGTTGGTACGATTATAATTAAGATTTTATTCATGTCCAGATATATAACTGATATAGTTGAGATGATATATAAAAATATAAGGTATAAAACACCTTTTTTCAACAGCGACTTGTCTATTTTTGTAAACATCTTCAAATCAACTTCAGTCCCAGCCATGAACATAAGGTAGAAAAAACCAACATGAGCAAGAAGCTCAAATAGGTAAAAATCAGAGATAAATCCAAAGTACGCAGCAAACATACCTAGTATGATTTCTAGTGCTGGAGTAGGCATTTTGATATATCTTGACAAAAATGGCGACAAAAATAGTATCGCCGAGATTGTGAAAATAATCGAAACTTCAGACATTAAACTTCTTTGTAGTTTTTTGCAATTTTAAGACCAAGTGACTCTATCATCTGTTTGTCTTTGTTTATAGCTTCGCCACTTGTTGTAAGATAATCTCCTATAACAATAGCATTTGCACCAGCTTCAAAAATTTCATTTTGTCTATCTTTAAAAGTAGTTTCTCGTCCACCGGCAACCATAAGTTTAACATTAGGAAGTTCACTTCTTACCCATTTTATAAGTTCTAGTCCTTCATCTACATGTAAAGGTTCTGCTTTTAGAGGAAGTGCAGGATTTGGAATAAAAAAGTTAAGGGGTACTGTTTTTGGATTGAGTCTTTTAAGAGCATTTATAAAAGAAACTCTCTGCTCATCACTTTCACCAAGCCCAAATATACCACCACTCACCAGATTTAACCCAGCTTCATTTACATGTAGACATGTTTGAAATCTCTCTTGCCATGAGTGAGAGGTACAGATGTTTGGGTAATAATCTTCAGAACTCTCAAGGTTATGATTGTACGAAGTAACACCAGCCTCTTTTAGTTCTTTAAGTTGCTCTAAAGTAGCCGTTCCGTTACAAGCGATGATGTTTAGTTCAGGAATCTCAGTTCTAATTACACTTGCAACTTCGCAGATGAACTTTAGTTTTGTGTTGTTCAGACCTTTTCCAGAAGTCACCAAACAAAAACCAGAAGCACCTTTGCTTCTAGCTGCTTTTGCTTCTTTCAAGATTTGAGATACATCTTTGTATGAGTATCTCTCTATATCTGCGTTGTGTTTTATGCTTTGTGTACAAAACTTGCAATCCTCATTACAGCTTCCGCTTGAAACATTACAGATAGAACACAAAAAAACTGGCATTAAAACTCTTCTTTATGTTTACATTTAAAACACTCATAGTAACTTTTTGTTTTGAGCTCTTTTTTGCCCATCATGCCTTCGCACTCTGGGCACTTCTTATCTGTTGGTTCAAAGTTTGCTATAAACTTACACTTAGGATAATTCCCACAGCCAAAGAATTTACCACGGCGTGACATACGTTCAACTATATCTCCACCACAATCAGGACACTTTACACTAAGGATTATCTGAGGTTTTTTCTCTGTTTTGCCTAGGTTTTTAGTGTACTTACACTTTGGAAAAGTACTACAACTAATGAATTCTCCATAACGACCTTTTCTTTTTACAAGAGGCTCGCCACAATCAGGACAATCTTCACCTGTAGGAATGACTACTTTTAAGCTTTTAATATTTTCTTTACCATCAGCAATCTTTTTCATAAACGGCACATAAAAATCATTTAGTACTTCTTGCCAGTCAGCTTTGTCTTCTGCTATGAGGTCTAGTGTCTCTTCCATGTTTGAAGTAAAAGAGCTGTCTACTATCTCTGCAAAATGCTCTTCTAGCATTTTTATAACAGTAAAAGCATTTTCACTAGGAATAATCTGTTTTTTCTCTATGGTTATATAAGTTCTTGCTACAAGTGTTGATATTGTTGGAGCATAAGTAGAAGGTCTACCAATCCCTAAACTCTCTATTTTTCTAATCAAACTTGCTTCAGAGTAGCGTGATGGTGGTTCTGTAAAGTGCTGATTTGCTTCAAGTTTACTTAAATCTATGCTTTGGTTTAGTTTTAAATCAGGAAGAAGTTTATCTTTATCGCTCACACCATAAGCTCTATAAAATCCATCAAAAAGGAGTTTTCTACCACTTGCTTTGAACTCTCCGCTGTCACTTTTGAAGATAATGCTTTGTGATTCAAACTTTGCACTGTTCATCTGTGAAGCTAAAAATCTGTTATATATAAGTGAGTAGAGTTTAAGCTCATCTGGTTTCAAAAAATCTTTTGCAATCTGTGGAGTAAAGTCAATGAGAGTAGGGCG
>DQTM01000003.1 GCA_015662785.1 Sulfurospirillum arcachonense
TAAGAAAATCTCGTTCTATTGATGATATTGAGCAACGAGAAAAAAGTTTTATACGTCGTCTTTCTGAACAGGTGGAAGCATATAATAATAATGAAATTGCTGTTCAAATTGATATTATTTTCCTCAACTATAATTTAACAAACCAATCAGTTAAAATTTTTGCAACCATTGAAGATCTATTACCAAGCAGAATTTCAAAAGTTGCTTCTACTATGGAAAAATTAAAGATTATTGATGAGGGAAGTACCCAACAAACAGATGGAACTTATCTACTTTCTCTTAAAAACTATTTTGCTCCTATAGAGCTTTTTGCAGAAGTTATAAAGAGTAAAAAAGGTTTGGAGAATGCAATTTTGCAAGAGCGGATTGCTCTTGCTAAATTACTTTTAGGTTATAGCAAAATTACGTACAATGAGTTGCTTAAACGTTTTGAACAGTACCGTCAAGTGAAATATTCATTTAAAGATAATCAAATTCAAAAGCGTTTGATTGACTCGAAAGAAAAAGATGCGAAAGTTATGGAGTGGATTGAGTATCCTAATCAGTTTGTAGAGAAAGAAGATAAGATTCTGAAATTTTTTAATGAGATTGAAGCGATTACTGAAAGGAGATGTAATGTCAGATAATCAATCTTTTTCCGAGTTTTTTCATCAAAAGTTAGAAAAAGAGAAAGAGAGCTTTTTTTATAGTGAGACTATGATTGGAGCATATATTGTAGGAACTTATGCAAGTGCCATTATACATAGTTCATGGCGTGGCGCTTTTCAAAAGAGTGAAACAGGAGAGTGGGTTCGAGTGAGCCGAGTTGAGAAGAATGAAACATTTAAGAAGTGGCTTTCAAATCAGCAAATTGTTCGGAGTAATCTGATTAAGATTGCAGATAAAGCTGCTGAGTTCCATAGACGCTTTAACCTTGATAGCAACCTTAATCAAGAGTTAGCACAGTTAGTAACAGACTATTTAAAACCAAAAGTGAATGATGGAACAACTAATGCAGAAGTTTCATTTGCTTTTTTACGTGGTTACAACGATTTTCTAAAATATAAAAAGGAGATATAGATGAAAACAGCACAACAAAGTGAATTGCTTTTTTTATGGGATGCTCGGATGACTAATCCAAATGGCGATATGTTGAATGACAATGCTCCAAGATATGATGATGTAGATCGTCGAGCAATTGTTAGTGATGTACGGGTTAAACGCACGATTCGTGATGATTTACAGAAGAGAAAAGGTGAAACAATTTATGTGAATAATGCAGAAGAGGTGCAATCAGCTGAAACTCGTTTTAATGAACTTAAAGAGCAGTTAAAAGATAAGGATGATAAAGAAGTTTTTTTGAGTTGTATTGATAATCGTCTTTTTGGTGGTGTTGCGCCAAAAAGTAATATTCAAGTTATCGGTGCAGTACAGTTTGCATGGAGTAAAACACTTAATGAAACAGAACCAGTGCTTTCACAAGGAACAGGTGCTTTTGGAAAAGATGGAAGCTCTCAAAAAACGTTCCGTATGGATAATTATATTCCTTATGGTCTTTTTGCAATGTATGGCACGATCAATCAACTTAATGCAAAAAATTCTCATGCAACTGAAGATGATATTGAAAAAATGCTTGATTCACTTTGGATGGGAACAAAACTTCTTAATACTCGTAGTAAGACAGGGCAGAAGCCTCGTTTACTTGTACGTATTATTTATAAAGATAACTATATGATTGGCTTACTTGATGAGTTGGTTAAGTTGAAAAATAAGGATACTGATCAGCTAAGACGTTTTGAGGATTGTGATCTTGACATTTATCCTTTATTGGAAGCGATAAAACAGATGAGTGATAAAGTTGAAAAAGTAGTTGTTTGGTACGATGATAGTACAACTCATTTGACAACACTTTTTAAAGAAATTGGAGTTGAAGCAGTAATTAAAAAGGTTTGAGATGATCGCATTTGAAATATGGGGGAAGTTTGCGACTTTTCGCGATCCTTTTACAGTTAGTCAAAATATTACATTACCAATTCCTCCGAAAAGTACTGTAGCAGGGATGATGGCTTCAATTCTTGGTTCGACAGATTACCTTTCTGACCAAGCTTATAAAAACTTTTCATATAGTGTAGTTACATTGGGGCAGATTCGCAAAAAAAGCTTTTCTCAAAATTATATTAATGACTATACAAAAAAAAGTTTGACACAGCTGAATCATCTAAAAAAAGGTTTATTTTCGGGTGTGGCTAAAGGGTTTAGAGATAGTAAAGCTCCGCAAAAACCTATTAATCGTGAGTTATTGATTGATCCAAAGTTTTTAATATTAGTTGAAAACTTTGCTTATGAAAAGATACTTGCAGATTTGATGAAAGAACGGATTACTCGATTTCCTTTTTATCTTGGAAATAGTGAGTTTGCAGGTAACTTTAAATGGTTGGATATTCAAAGTGTAGAGCGTATTAAAAAAGAGAAGTGTGAAATTGACTCATTTGTCTCAGCGAAAGAGATAGAAAATATAATTTTTCATCCTAATAGTCGATATACACCTTTATCTTTCGCTTCTGCACTTGATGAAAATCGTTCACCACTGAGTAAGGTTGAGATTATTTACTCAGATAACCCTATTGAAATGAGAGAGGTAGAGGTTCTTGAAGTAGTGATTGATGAGAGAGTTTTCCGATGCAAAATGGTTTCTTAATTAAAATTGATAGATGCTATTTTTCACATCCTGAAAAATGTTATGTCAATCATGTGTGTAAAATAGCTGATAGTTTTGATGATTTAGGACATAAAATTGTAGCGGAGTATCATGATATTGGTAAGCTTTCTAATGCATTCCAAAATTTTATTACTTGCAAGAAAAAGTCTAATGAATCACTTGAAGAGTTTCAGAAGCGTCGAAATCGTTTACGAACTACACATGCATTAGAAAGTGCTTTTCTTTATTTTAATGATCAGGCAAGAAAAGATGTGGCTTTTCTTGCCAACTTTTATGCTATTTGGAAACATCATGGGGCATTACCTAATATTTTAGAAGAGATGGAGAGAACATTAGAAGTTATTGGTAAAGAGATTAATTCTGAACGTTATGAAAAAATTAAAGAGATTGCCAATCGTGCTTCAATTACATTGAAAAATGATACTGATGATTTTGAAGATTTCTTTGATAATTGGTCTGATCAGTTGAAGAAATTAACGTTAGATTTTTCTGATTTTTTACTTTTTAAAGAACGCTATTCTCGCCTAATCTTAGCAGATAAATTTGAAGCAATTTTTTCTAAGCCTTATGAAAACCTTCCTTTTTTCTCAGATGAACAAGTTGAACAGTATATAAA
>DQTM01000202.1 GCA_015662785.1 Sulfurospirillum arcachonense
CAGTTACTCCTGAAATAAGCTCAGCTTTTTGTTCAGAAGTTACTCCTTCGTTTGTAACTTTTATATTAACATATGGCATGTTATCTCCTTTTTATTTTATAGGCTTTGACGTATCATAGACTAGTTCATAATAACTATTGTTGTTAAATTTAAACTCTTTTATAACTGTTAAACCTAGTTTTTTAGTGTGAGCAGCAAATGATCTTGGATTTATTTTGTTCACAAATGTGACTAAGATAGGATACTTTTTTGACATATGTTCCCTAGCAAAATCAAATAGTTTTTCTAACAAACCGCTTCCTCTATACTTCTTATCTATACAAACAGGTCCATATTGGTATGAGTTTTTTGTAGTTAGTTTTTGTTCTAAATATTCTAAACTGTCCAAATCTTTTATCATCTGCACAAACATAGGCCATATTGACCAAAACTCCCAAGAAGCTGACATAACATATCCTACAACTTCATCATTTTCAATAGCAATAAAAAGACCTTGTTCTTTTGTTATGAGATTTGATAACTGTTCATGTGTAAATGCTGTCGTAACAAAACCATCTTTTTTATCTTCTTGCTCTATTGAGTCTACTTGGTACATAAAGTGGAGTTTTAATATACTGTCTATGTCATCAAGTTGTGCAATTTTTAATTTCATATGTTTTCTTTTTTATTTGCACCCATTGTGTAGTTTCCATTTTTCTTCGTGTCCCATGTCTATTGCAAACTGAGGAACTACGCAGTCACCCTCTTTTTTTTCGCTTAACTCTTGGGCTGTCATAAAATCTTCTATTGAAGGAACACCCATTTTAAAAGCACCAATAACTAAGACAATAAAAAACAGAGCAATAAAACCTTGAATCATTGATATGTTTTGTATAGGTTCTTTAACTAGTAGGGCACAAGTGCCATCAGGACAATCTTTTTTATTAAAAAGTGAGTATATTTTACAACCTAAACAGATACCAAATGCTGCTTCAAAAAACAGAAGAGCTAAACAAGATATACATGTAAAAAGATTTAAAGGCCCTTTTATGTTGTGAACGACTACAAGATAAAACATTAAAACTGCAAGTGCAAAACCCAACGCCCATGCCCATCTTTTTGGGGCTGCTGTTACATACTCAGGTGTTTGGTTTCTAACAAAAAACCTGCCAATTATCATACTTGGTGCAAATCTAGGATTTATGAAAATACGTATAAAAAATTCAATTAAAAATGCAACAACAAATAACCTAGTAAGTTCAAAATCACCTACTAACCAAGCATTCATAAAAGAGATAATAGCAAAGAAAAAAAGTATTCCTGCACTTGCTCTTACTTCTCTTTCATTAAAAACTCTACTCTCATATCCATCTATAATTTCACCAAAACCAAAAATATTTTTCATAATTTTCCTTTTATGTATAACATATATTTATATTACTTCAAAAAATATTAATAGTTTATTAACCAATAACTTCTATACCTTTGATTTGTTCAATCTCTTTACATATGGCTGGATCTATTTTTATATATGTTTGCATTTTTATATCAACAAGCTTTGAGGTAATAACAAGAGCTACCTCACTTCGACCATGGTGCTGTCTAACTAAAGCATGTAACTCTTCTAAGGCATCATAATTTTCAGTTAACTCCAAACGAATAGTAGTAGGAGGAAGTGGTGTATGTTCTACTTTGGTAACTCTATTTTCAACTGCTTTTTTACTATTTTTCTTCTTTTTTGCTTCATCTAAAGTAAAGACTCCTTTACATGACATCCTAACTTTTTCTTCTTCTTTTGTTATCTCTAAAGCAAAGCCTATTGGTTTTTCAAAATTTAGACTATTGAGTTTTTGAAGCTGTTTTTCAAAAACCATAAACTCTAAATTTCCTTGCAAGTCTAAAGCACTCACAAAACCATAAGGGTTTCCTTTTTTACTTACTTTTTCATCGACTTTATCAACTTTTCCTATAAAAAATACTTTGCCGTTCTCTATAGTTTGTATCTCTAAAGAGCCTATATGAGGAATTTCATCAATCTCATCTTTCAGGTCTTCTAAAACTTTAGTTTTATCTTTTTCTTTATTCAAATCTTCTAAGGACAGAGCATCTTTACATGTAAGCTTAACTCCTGTGTCATCTCTTTTTATCTCTATTGGAAATCCTGTTGGATTTTCTAAATTCATATTCTGAATCTTTTCTAAAATATTAGCAAAAACCATAAACTCCATATTTCCATGGAAGTCCATGAGGTTTACTATGCCAAACTTGTTTCCTTTTTTACTAATTCTTTCTTGAATACTCTCCACTTTTCCTATAAAAAGAAATTTTCCTTTATCTATATTTTCTATATCAGAAGAGAGTGCATGTGGGATTGACTCAATTAATTCTCTAAAATCATCGAGTGGATGACCTGATATATAAAATCCTACAGTCTCTTTTTCTAACTCTAAAATTCTTTTACCATCAAACTCAGGAAGATTTTCTATATCTATACGAACAGTTGTCATCTCTTCGCCATCTCCAAAAAGTGAGCCAACTGCTTCTTTCTTCATCTTGGCACACTTTGCCCCAGCTTCTGCGATGATTTCTATATGGTCAAGCAAAGCTCTACGAGTCAATCCAAACTCATCAAATGCACCTGATTTTATGAGAGATTCTATAACTCTTTTGTTTACTTTTGAAGTATCTATCCTCGACATAAAATCACTTATATCTTTAAACTTTCCTTTCTCTCTTGCTTCTAAAATTCTACCAATAGCACTACCACCAGCACCTTTTATAGCACCCATACCAAAAAGAATTGTCTCTTCACCATCATCATTTGTTATTGCACTAAATTCAGTAAAAGAATAATTAACCGAGGGTGGTGAGAGCTTAATCCCCAATCTTTTTACCTCATCAATATACTTTACAACTTTATCGGTATTGTCTTGTTCGCTTGTTAAAAGTGCCGCCATAAACTCTTGAGGGTAGTAGGTTTTTAGATATGCAGTTTGAAAAGTTATCATGGCATAGGCTGCTGAGTGAGATTTGTTAAAACCATACCCTGCAAACTTCTCTACGAGTTTAAAAAGTTCTGCTGATTTATCTCTATCGTAACCCTGTTTTTCAGCCCCATCACAAAACTCTTCTCTATAGGTACTCATATCTTTTTTCTTACCCATAGCACGACGAATAATATCTGAGTAACCAAGACTAAATCCACCAACAATTTGCACTATCTGCATAACTTGTTCTTGATAAACAATCATCCCATAAGTCGGCTCAAGTGTTGCTTTAAGGCTATCAAAACTAACCTCTTCAAAAGGATAATATACCTTTTGTCTTCCATGCTTTCTCTCTATAAAATTATCAAGCATTCCTGATTCCATAGGTCCTGGTCGATACAAGGCAAGCACGGCAATAATGTCTTCAAAACCATCAGGTGCAAGACGTTCATTTAGTGACTGCATACCTGTTGATTCTATTTGAAAAAGACCAACTGTGTGACCTGTACGGATCAACTCATATACTTTAGAATCATCCGTATCGATAGCATTAAAGTTTATATCTTTGTCGTATCTTCTTTTTATGAGTTTTAGGGCATTGTCCAAAACAGTAAGAGTTTTAAGACCCAAAAAGTCAAACTTAATCAAATCAACATCTTCAAGGTAGTTCAATGAATACTGCGTTACAAGTTGCTCTGCACCTGAGGGTTTATATAGCGGTGTTTTGTGCCAAAGCTCTTCATTGCTTATAACAACTCCTGCTGCATGCATACCTGAGTTTCTGTTTAGTCCCTCTAAAGCTAACGCAAACTTCCAAACTCTTGCAATACGCGGGTCATCGTCTATTAGTTTTCTAAGTTTTGGTTCTTTTTGGTATGCTCCATCTACTTTTTCTCCATTTTTCATCTTACCATTTAGAGTAATCCCAAGCTCATCAGGAATTAGCTTAGCCATAGCATCTGCCTCAGCATAAGGAAGACCTAGAACTCGTGCCACGTCACGAATAACTCCTTTCGCTAAAAGCTTACCAAAAGTAATAACCTGAGCCACATTATAACGTCCATACTTTTCTACAACATAGTCTATGATTTCACCACGACGAGCTTGACAAAAATCTATATCTATATCTGGCATACTTATACGCTCTGGGTTCAAAAATCTCTCAAAAAGTAGGTTGTACGGCATAGGGTCAATATCGGTGATATAAAGTGAATATGCAACCAAACTTCCAGCAGCCGAGCCACGTCC
>DQTM01000151.1 GCA_015662785.1 Sulfurospirillum arcachonense
ATTTTAAGATTTCTAAGTAATAAAACGGATATTTTCAGATGAAAGTTCATAATGGACTTGAAAATTTTGCAAATACCTTGGTGTATCTTGCGGAATATTATCATAAAAAAACCACAGTAGAAACTATATTAAGTGGATTGCCTATAGGCAAAAATTCTAATGAACTTTTACTTCGTGCTGGAGAAAAAGCAGGTTTTTCACTAAAGCTTGTGACATATAAACTTACTGAATTTATAGAACCGTTACTCCCTGTGATCCTTTTGTTAGAAGAAGGCTCTTTTATTTTATTTGAGATAGACAAAGAGAAAGAACGTTATCATCTTTTAGATGCTCAGGGTAAAGTAGTTTGGTTATCTACAGAGGCATTGGACAAAGTCTATACAAAAAAAGCTTACCTTGTAAAGTCCCTCCCCAATTCACAAATTCAAAAAGAGTATTTTTCTACTAGAAAACATTGGTTTTGGGATAGTCTGAAATTCTCTCGTTCGCTATATGTGGATGTATTTGTAGCTACCTTTTTACTCAACGTATTTGCACTACTTACCCCTCTCTTTGTACGTAATGTATATGATAGAGTCATTCCAAATGCTGCTTTTGATACATTGTTTATGCTTGCAAGTGGGATTATCTTGGTGTATGTGTTTGATATAGTGTTTCGTTTTTTAAGGACGTATCTTTTAGAAGTGGCAGGGAAGAAGAGTGATATTATCGTCTCCTCCAAATTATTTGAGCATATTTTAAACTTAAAACTCTCACATAAATTTAAGTCTGTAGGAGCCTTTGCCAATAACATTAAAGAATTCGATACCCTAAGAAACTTTCTTTCTTCAGCTTCTCTAACGATGTTGGTTGACCTACCTTTTACCCTTCTTTTTCTTTTTATTATTTACGTGCTAGCAGGCAATATAATGTTCGTTCCTCTTATTGCGGGGGTGCTCATTATTGTATATGGACTTATTATTGCAAAACCACTTAAAAAGCACATAGACGAAACATCAAAGCTGGCCTCCTGGAAAAGTGGTGTGCTCATAGAAAGTTTGAGTGCCTTAGAGACTATTAAAAGTTTTGGGCTAAATTCTATTATGCAGTGGAAGTGGGAAGAGTCAGTAGGGGAGATTGCAAATACAAATATGAAATCAAAGATTTTAACGACGTCTATGAGTACGCTGAGTAACTTTGTTGTGCAAGTCTCAAATGTCTTAGTTATTATTTTAGGTGTGTATGCTATTCATGAAAAGACATTGACTATGGGAGGGCTTATCGCTGTTACTATGTTGACATCAAGAGCCTTGTTACCTTTAGTGCAAATATCTTCACTTATAGTCAATTATGAATATGCTAAAAGCTCGTATGAAATACTCAATGCAATTTACAACATGCCAGTAGAAAATGATAAAGACAAAACCTATATTACTAGAGAAAATCTAGAAGGTAAGATAGAGTTTCGTAATGTCACATTTGCGTATCCTGAAACAGAACATCTTATATTGGACAATGTATGTTTTGTTGTGCAAGCAGGAGAGTCAGTAGCTCTTTTGGGAGCTAACGGCTCTGGTAAATCTACATTGTTAAAACTCATCATGGGATTTTATGAACCTACATCTGGGACTATTTTGATAGATGGCATAGATATGAAGCAGATAAATCCTGCAGACTTACGAAAGCAACTAAATTATATACCACAAGATGTAGTACTCTTTAATGGTACAATCCAAGAAAATATCCAATATTCACTGCCTAAAGCTTCAACTGAAGATATGATAGAAAGTGCCAAAATGAGTGGCTTGGATACCTTTATAGATACCAATCCTTTAGGCTATAACTTCCCTGTAGAAGAACGTGGTGCTGGTGTCTCAGGAGGACAAAAACAACTTATAGGCATGGCAAGGTTTTTTCTAAGAAAAGAGAGTAAACTTCTTCTGCTCGACGAACCTACCAATGCTTTAGACGCACAAACTGAAGCGATAATGCTGCAAAATCTACATGACTTTACGCAAAATAAAACAACATTTTTAGTCTCACATAAACGTAACTTACTGCAACTAGCAGAAAGAGCCATCGTTTTAAATAATGGTACTATGGTGTATGATGGTCCCAAAGATGAAGTCTTGAAACAATTAGAGGGTAAAGTAAAATAATGAAGTCAAACCACTGCGAACTAGAAGAATATAAAATAAAAGAACTCAAGGTTAAAGAGCCTGATGACCTTTTTTATATGCATAATCAAAGTGCTGCTGTACTCATGGATGGTGGTAAATTTACAAGAGCGATTATTTGGGTATTTTTTCTTTTTATTCTTACACTTATCACATGGTTTTATTTTGCACAAATTGACAAAATTACTAGAGGCATGGGCAAAGTTGTCCCTTCATTGGAGATACAATATATACAAAGTTTTGATGGTGGGATTATCTCTGAGATATTTGTACAAGATGGTAGTATCGTTCATAAAGGCGATAGTCTTGTACGTATAGATGATGCCGATTTTCAAAGTAAATATTTGGGAAGTGCAGCAGATATCAATGCTCTCACAGCAAGAAAATACAGGCTTACAGCAGAAGCTAAGCAGATACCTTTCGTTGTAGAGACCTTTGAAAATAAAAAACTCCAAGAAAAGTGTATTTCTGAGAAAAAGCTTTATGATGCAAGAAAGGCTACTTTAGAAAAAAAGATTGCTATTCTAGAAGAAAAAATTGTACAAAAAAATGCAGAACTAGAAACAGTAAAAATAGAGATAAATAATCTAAAGAAAGCATTTGTACTTTCTCAAGAAACCTTAAATATTTCCAAACGTATGCTCAATCATAAAGTAGTCTCAAAAATGCAATACAATGAACAGCTACGACAGCTCAATACTATAGTGGGTGATTTGGAGATTAAAAAATCTTTTATCCCTAAAATACATTCTGAGATTAAAGGGCTTAAAGAAGAGATAGTCCATGCGACACTCTCTTTTCAAAGTGAAGCTAGAATGGAATTAGAAAATACCACAGCAGAACTAGATAAACTGAGTGAGGCAAAAAAGATAGACAAAGGCAGGATACGAAGAGCGTTGATTACGTCACCTATTAGTGGTATCATTAAAAAAATGCATCACAATACTTTGGGTGGGGTAGTGAAACCAGGGGGCGTAATTTTAGAGATAGTGCCTACAGAAGAGCATCTTATTATTGATACAAAAATAGAGCCTTCAAAAATAGCATTTATTTATGTAGCGCAGTCTGCTGTTGTACGTTTTTCTGCCTATGATTTTGCTACATATGGAGCATTAAATGGGAAAGTGGTTTCCATAAGTGCAGATACAA
>DQTM01000159.1 GCA_015662785.1 Sulfurospirillum arcachonense
CCTCGCTATCTATGCCCCCTGATGAAGATATTACTGCTCCATGCTTCTTTGCATTCCTCAACTCTATTACAGCCTCTTCTATAAGCTGTTCTAGTCTTAAGTCACTTAATAAATCTTCTTTGAATTTTCTCATGCAAACATCCCCACTTTTCCTTGTGTTTTAAGAACTCTATGCAGAGTTATATTTTCTAATAATACTTTACTCATTATCTTACCACTCTAAATTATAGGTAGTTCAGCGATACTATTTTCATCGTATTCGCTATAAATAACTTCAAAAGGTTCTGTATTTCCAAAAATATCACTTTTTAAAATCTCTACTCTAAACCCATCGTCATCATCTACTCTATTTTTGTCGCAAATAAGAAGTCTCCTAGTGTCATCAAATAATGGAACTCCTGCTTCATCTCTTATTGTCTGTCCTGCTTCATTTTTTTTATGAATCTTCATCATGTAAAAAATATAGTCAGCATCATATTCAGCATCATTACCACCTTTTAGCCCCAAATGAGAATCTTTCGTGTTCTCAGCACTCATCTGGTCAATCATGTGTATATTTATCTCCAAAGAGCTTGTAAGTTCCGATAGTCTTGAAGATATAACGCTTGAACTCTCATATCCTCGCTTTGCTCCACTTACTCTAATTTTCATTTTAGAGTCAATTATAAAGTTTCTGAATCCGTCAGCAAATAAGACTTTAATCTCATTTATAATTTCATTTAAATTTCTATCCCCATCATAATAATGGAGTAGTTTGTCATTGTGTTCAAAACTATTTATTTTTTTATCTGCTTTTCTACGACCCATCTCAAAATCAAACCATGCCACATTTTCATAAACTGATAAGTTTGCTATGACTTTTAAGATTAGCGAGGTTTTCCCTGCTCCTTTCGCTCCAGCCCATATGATGTAGTTTCCAAGTGTGAACCCACCAATATTCCCAAATCTTCGCTCTTCTTCTGGAAGCAACATTTCATCGAGCTTTCTAATTCCACTTTCTCTTTTTGGAGGAATAGGGGTTTTTTCTAACTCTTCTCTGATTTTAAAAAACGGAATAGATTTTCTTTTTTTTATCTCATTATTCACATTTTCTATAATCTTCATTCTTAGTTGAAGATACTCCCTCTCTAATTTTACTCCTTCATCAAAATTTTTTTCTGAATATGCAGTTTTAAATGCTATTTCTTTTTGTTTCGCTTTTTTTGATAATTCTTCTAACATTATATTTTCCATTACCCATCCATCCCAAATAATACTTTTTCTCTATATTTTTTTCCAAGAAATTCATCATGATACCTCTTGGCTAAACCTAATTCAATAGGAGTTTGGCTAATGACCTCAATAAAATCAATATGGAACTTTGTGTCCTCAACCTTATCCTCTATTTGTGTCGCGAACAATTGGAAATTCACGACTCCTTTGTCTATTTCATCATTTATGCTTTCTGCTAATCTTCTCCTGAATCTTGTGTTGAAAAACTTGACATTTAATTTGAAAATACTTTCGCTTTTATGGAAATCCATTGTTCCATGAAAAATAAAAGAACTCAATATTGCGTTTTCTACGTCTTTTGGACTTATCATGATGTTACCCCTTGCCTTTTGGCTAACTCTTCGTCTAACTGCTTAACAGCTAGTATTAAATATTTATTTTTAATATCTTGGTACTGCATAAACGATAGCAGTTCCTTGTCTGTCTTATAATCTCTAATTCCACCTTGCCCATAATCAATTGCAATAGGCTTTAGTGGTTCTATTGCGTTTAGAGTTGCTTTAACTCTATCATAGCTAAGTAAGAAGCTAACAATTCCTTTGACATAGCGACCGTTTTCATTCTCTTGCTCTGCTTCTATGTGTCGAATATAGTTTTCAACAACTTTTGAAACTTTTTCAGTTTTTATAATCTCAAGATACGCTTTATATGCGAGATTATTTTTTTCAATTTCGTCAAGCGATGAATTTGCCTTATCGAGACTTATATCTTTAATTTTTAGCTTATACTCATTCGGCACTTGATTTTTTAGACCATGAATGAATTTTCTAAAATTAATATCATTTCCCCTCTCACTTTTCTCACTTTTGCTGGTGGTTAAAGATTTGATGGTTAAGTATGATGGTTCAAGGGGGTCACATTTTGTCTTTAGGGGGTCACATTGTGACTTTAGGGGGGTCACATTGTGACTTTTCTTATAGGGGTCACATTGTGACTTTAGGGGGTCACTAGGAATGTGACTTTTTATCTTTTTGATGTATTTTTTTCTTCTTTGAAACGCAATTTTAAACGCTTCATAATCAAGATTTTTTAGCATATTTATATTGATGGTATAAATATTTGAAGAGGAACTCCCATTCTCCCTTAATCTTTTTTCCGACTTCCAAAGACCAATGTCTTCATACGCTCCCATAATATGTTTGCATGTAGTAGCCCCTACTTTTGCTTTCTTTGCAACAGTAGGCTTTGAGGGGTAGCATACTCCCTCATCAGAGGAGAAGTCACACATAGCCAAAAGTATTAAAAGGTCATTCCCCTTAGCAGGAGAATCCCATGCTATTGTCATCAATTTTATACTCATTTTTGTAACCTTTCTTGATATTTATTGTTCATAATTTTTCCTTTGGTCTTGGAACTTTTGAAAAAGAAGAGAGTAAGTATCCAACCGACCAAAGTGAAATACTACTTACTACTCTTTCAAAAATGTATTTGAGAACAG
>DQTM01000059.1 GCA_015662785.1 Sulfurospirillum arcachonense
CTATTTTCCATCTGTTTTTCTTACCGTTTTTGTAGGAGCATTTAGTTTTCTAAGCACTTCATCTCTTTTTCCGTCTATAACTAGCTTTCCATTGTCTAATATTATAAGTCTATCTACCAACGATAAAATAGAGCTTTTATGTGTTATAAGAATTGTAGTTTTTCCTACTAAATTTTTTGATAAATTTGCTCTTATTTTTGATTCCATTACATTATCAACTGAATTTGTTGGTTCATCTAAAAGCATCATAGGAGCATCAAGTAAAAATGCCCGTGCAATTGCTATAGCTTGTTTTTGACCACCGCTAAGACCATCTCCACGTTCACCTACTGGCATATCATAGCCTTTTGGATGAAGTTTGACAAAGTCATCAACACCTGCAAGTTTTGAAGCTCTTAACATTTGGTCATCATTTACATACGGTGCTTTATATATAATATTGTTTTTAACACTACCTCTAAAAAGATTTACATCTTGAGGAACATATCCTATATTTTTTCGTAAATCTGCTGGATCAATCTGGCTAATATCTATCCCATCGATAAGTATTGTTCCACTGTCTGGTTTATATAAGCCTAAAATGAGCTTTTCTAGAGTTGTTTTTCCAGAACCTATTTTCCCAGCAATACCAACTCTCTCACCTGGGACAATTTTAAATGACACATTATCTAAAGCTTTTTTCTCTTCATCAGGATATGAAAAAGTTACATCTTGAAACTCTATAAAACCATTGAATTCATCTCTTCTTATAAACTCTTTTCCCTCAGGACGATCAACTGGCATCTTCATAATATCATTTAGATTTCTGTATGCAGTTTTTGTATGTTCATAATTGGCAATTAAAGATGCTACTTGACCAAGTGGCGAAATTGCACGAGATGATAGTATAACAGTAGCAATCAATCCACCCATGGTAAGTTCCATCGCCTGAATGAGATATACACCATACACTATAACTGCAACAGAGTTGAGTTGTATGAAAAATGCTGTCATTGTCGAAACTGAATTAGATAAAATTCTTGTTTTTAGACCTCTATTTGCTATCTCTCCACTTGCTTCTTCCCATTGGTATTGAGCACTTCCACTCGCTCCCATGGTTTTTATTGTCTCTATGTTACTAAGTGATTCAATTAGAACTGAGTTTTTATGAGCCGCAGCTTCGTATGAACTCTCTATACTTCTGTTCAGTGGACCTTTTACAGCAAGTGTGTATATCATGATAACTATTATGATAGCCACAGGAGCCCAAACTATAGCTCCACCAATAAGGTGTATAACAAATAAAAAGATAAATATAAAAGGTAAATCTATGATAGTAGCAACTGTAGTAGAGGTAAAAAAACCTCTTATACTCTCAAACTCTTTAAGATTGTTTGCAAACGAACCAACGGACTTAGGTCGAACTGCCATATTTAGTCCCATTACTCGTTCAAATATGATAGATGACATGATAATATCACTCTTTTTACCGGCGACTTCTAAAAAATATGCTCTTATAAATTTCAAAATTGTATCAAGCATATACACGACAACAACACCAATTGCTAAGACCCAAAGTGTTTCTATGGCATTATTTGGAACAACTCTATCGTAAACGTTCATCACAAATAAAGGACTTGCTAAAACAAAAACATTTATAACAAGTGATGCAAAAATTACATCAGTATAAATCTTCTTTGATTTCCACAAAGTTCCCCAAAACCAATGGGATTTTGAATTATCTAAAACAAAATCTTCTTTGTCTTCGTGTCTATACTCTTTTTTCAGATAAAAGGCATGACCTAAGTACTCTGAATTGAGTTCCTCTACCTTTACCCATATCTCACCCTCTTCATAATCAGGTAATATTATCTTTGCATGCTCTTTGCCAACATCAAATTCATCAAGTATACATGCTTTATTGTCTTTTAACATAAGGATACAAGGTAAAACTAAAGAAGAAATTTCTGTTATTTCTCGTTTTACTAGCTTTGAAGAGAAACCTGCTCTTTTTGCAGCTCGTGAAAATCCAGATTTTGGTTTTTCTAGTGAAAACAACTCTGGTGCAGCTTCACCTTTTTGAGTAGGAAGTCCCTCTATGAGAGACTCCGCTGTAAAAGGTTTATTGTTTAATTTGGTTATGATTACCAAACACTGTAGTAATGGATCAACGTGAAGTGTATCTCTCATTTACTATTTTTGCTCCTCCTGTGGTAACACATCAGTAACTTCTGCTTTAGAGCTCATTTCTTCACCCAAGCCAACAATATCTGCAAAACCAGCATCTATTGCAGAAGAAAGAGTTCCTATACTTTCTATTATTCTGTACTGTGCTAACATATGATCATATTTAGCAGTTACTAATTCTCTATCCGCTGAGTACATTTCTTCTTCTGTATCCAAGATATCAAGTAGTGTTCTTCTTCCTAGATTAAACTCTTCTACATAAGAAGTAAGTGTCTTTTCACTCAACTCTTTATGAGTTTTTAGATAACCTATCTGCTTATCTAAAGTTGTGTATGCCATCCATGATAATCTTATACTCTCTTCAACTCTTCTTTGAAGGTCCTCTAAAACTCTCATCTCTTGATGAAGTTCACTTATGCTTTTTTGTTTATTTGCTGTATCGGCATTACCATTGTAAAGATTGTATCTCATTTTTAACATAATAGAAGCAGAATAATCGTTCCCATTTACTCCACCAACATTTTTATTCCAATCTTGTCTTGCTTCAATATCAAATCTAGGATAAAAGTTTTTCTCTGTCAAGTTATAATTGCTTTTTGCAACTTTTATATTTGCTCTTTGAACTTTTAAAGAAGGATTCAACTTACTTGCTTCTGCAATTGCTTGGCTTCTTGAAGTAGGAAGAGTTGAAAGTGCCATTGGCTCTTCCAAATCATCTGGGTGTACAAATGAACCATAAACTTTTATAAACTTACTTATTGCATCTTCATAATTATTCATTTGAACTATAAGGTTTGACTCAGCAAGTGCCAAACGACTTGAACTCTGTTCTAATTCTGAATTTGCTCCAACTCCAGAATCTATTCTTTCTTGGATTTTACTATTTATTTTTTTATGTGTTTCAACGTTTGCTTCAGCAGAACCGAGTAACTCTTTTTGTTTAAAAAGCTCGGTATAAGCTTCAATCATAGAGAGCGAAGTTTGATTTGCTTGTTCTATAACACTATATGCTGCTGAACTCACTCTATAAAGTTGTTTATTTACATAATTTTGTGTACCAAAACCTTCAAAAAGATTTTGACTTAAAATCACTCCAGCCTCTTCTCTGTATAAATGAACATTATTAAAACTTGTTCCTCTGTTGTTGGTTCTTTCTCTACCAATACCAGCAACAATATCTATTTTAGGATAGTAACCAGACTCTGCTATACCAACATCTTGTTTTACTGAACGAAAATAATTAATTCTTTCAAGTACTTGAGGGTTAGTATTTAACACCTCTTTAACTGTTTCTTCAAGTGTAACAGCAACACCAACTAAAGGCAAAGTAACAATACAAGCTGCCAATGCTAATTTAATTTTCATAATAAACCCTTTTTTGTTTAAAATTGCATGTTAAAATCACTACAAGCTCATAAATAATTATACAAATAATAAACCACGTTTTAGTCACATCACAATTTTCTAGTGATATAATATTATAATTTATTTGTATTCTAGCTTAACTTTCGCACCTAATTTTAGCCTATTCCCCTGCATAGATACCATGCCAAGGGTATCTCGTGTTGTACTGGGTTTTCAAACCACGTAAATAAGGGCTATAGAAATATGCGAATACTCTGTCAAGAGGCATATCAAATATCAAGTAAG
>DQTM01000004.1 GCA_015662785.1 Sulfurospirillum arcachonense
AATGAAACTACAAGTTACATAGGAGAGCATTTTGTTAGATGTTTTGCAGTACAGCATGGGGAACTGATTGCACAGAGTGAACCATATATAGTAAACCAAGACGAGAAAAATATAAAACAACCGTAAACGACCTCAATCGAATAAACTCTTATAACAAAGGTGAAGTAATCGAGGACTACAAATTTAACAAAACTTTACTAGAAAAAAGAATTAAAAATAAAGAGTCTGTCAAAGTTTATATTGCAGCTTTAGGTAGTTTTCCATATCTATTTTTATTGGGAGCATTAGCAAAAAATGCTTACTCCAATGTAAAATTTATTGATTTTAATAGGTATAAAGATGGAGGAAAATGGTACACCTTACCATTATTTAAAACTACCAATGATAAAATTACTCACAAACTCCTATACAATCAAGACAACACCACTATTAATGATGAGATAAATAGACTAAATAAAAATGATGCTGATATTGGTATTGCTCTTGGATATACATTCCCTATTAAAAAAGAGGTCGTACCATCTACTCTAAAAAATAGCACACTATATCTTACAGCTTCTGAAGAACCCCGACATGATATTTTATCTAGCGAGGAGTCTCAAGAATCATTACTCAAAGATATTTCTTACTATCTGAACAGTTTGTCAAAACCTAATAGAAATATCCACCTGTTTGTATCGGCACAAGCATCTATGTGTATGAATATAGGTAAGCATTATATGGATAATGCTCACGGAGCTATACTGTTGTATAACTACTATTGGACTTATAGATAAAACTAAAGCAAAAACAAGAGTGCAAAAAGTACTTTTCACAAGTCTATCTCATAGGGTGTGGACTCGGTGATGCTGAGCTTTTGACTATAAAAGCATATAAAGCTATGCAAATAGTTGACATTGCACTTTATGATCACCTCATAGCAGAAGAAATTTTAGAGCTTTTACCTCTACATGTAGAGCCTGTTTTTGTAGGAAAAAAGAAAGGTGCTCACTCAAAAAGCCAAGAAGAGATAAACGATATGATTTTGTCTTACGCAAAACAAGGATTAAAAGTAGCACGTCTTAAAAGTGGTGATCCATACATCTTTGGTCGTGGGGCGGAAGAGGCTAAGGAGCTAATAGAGGCTGGTTATAGAGTTGAGGTTATCAATGGACTCTCTTCAAGCATAGCTGGTGTTGCTGAGGCAGGAATACCTGTAACTGCAAGAGGATACGCAACAAACTTTTCAGTAGTTTCTGCTCACCTAAAAGGCTCACTTATAAATCTTGATTGGATTCATCTTTTATCAATAAAAAACCACACAACTGTTGCACTTATGGGACTTAGTCTATGTGAACAGATTCAAAAAGAAGCTCTGAAAACAGGAGTTTGTAAAGATACAGAAATAGCCATTATCTCAAATGCTTCAAGAGCCAATCAAAAAGTAAAAATCACTACGTTAAAATCTTTACATGTAGACTCTTTAGATATGGTTAGTCCCGCTGTGTTGGTTTTTGGTAGTGTTGTAAATTTAGCTAGTATTTTAGGTTAATTTTCTGTATAATCTTTTAAAAACATAAGGTTAAGTTATGTCACTATACAAAAAAATATTTATTTTAGTTCTATTTTCAATAACAATTTCTCAAGCTTCAACGGTTGAACTGTTTAATTCTCTTGGCTATTCCAAAGACTATACTCAAGCTCTCAAATATGCAAAAAAAGAAAACAAACCAATGATGTTGGTAATCAGCACAAAAACTTGTCCTTGGTGTAGAAAATTAGAGCAACAAGTTTTAAAAAGAAAAAATATCAATAAACAAGTTCAAAATGATTTTATTGGAGTTCCTATTGAAAAAGACAGAGATATATACCCAACAAAATTTAAGCCAAAGATAGTTCCTACCATAGTGTTTGTAAATCCTAAAGATGAGAGTGTTATACATACTTCTTATGGTTATAAACCAAAAAAAGAGTTTAGTATACTTTTAAAAGAAGTACTTGAAGAGTACAAAAAGGTAACAAAATGAGACTTTTTTTAACAATATTAATTTTTTCTACTTTTTCGTATGCGGTGACTCCTTTCTCGCTTGAAAATGTAAAGAGTGTAAATATAGTCATTGCAGACAAAAGAAAGGTACTTCAAAAACAAACTATTTTAAAAATAGAAAAAAGTGTTGAGTCAAAACTACAAGAGTTAGGCATAAAAACCCAAACAGATGACTTTATAAATTTCATAATAAAAATTGATACCATAAAACTTGAAGAACAGTTTGCAGTTTATGTGAGTCTTTTCATTGTTGAGAGTGTAAACCCTCTAAGAGATAAAGAGCTTGAAAATGTGGCTATAACCTACAAACAAGATGACTTTTTTATAGCTGATTTACTTGATGAAGAAGTTTATGAATCTGCTGTTGAGTTTTTATTATACTCATTTGAAGAGCAATACTTAGAGGAACAAGATTAGCTTTTTATATATTCAACAATCCTATTTTCTAACCAATAAACAGGTTTTAAAACCGTTCCACTAATAAAACCAACATGCCCTCCATGAGGATAAATTTCCAATTTAATACTATCTGAAATTTCACTTTTATTTGGTAAAATTTCTTTAGTCATAAAAGGGTCATCATTAGCATGAATTATGAGAGTAGAAGTCTTTATATTTTTTAGGTATTGTTTAGCAGATGAGCGTTTATAATACTCTTTTGCTGTGCCAAAACCATGAATTTTTGCTGTATATATATTATCGAACTCCCAAAATGTTTTTATGTTTTTAATGTCTTTTTTTTCAAAGTTTATTAACTCTTTAATAGCATGATTTTGATACTTTTTATGTAATGAATTTTTCAAATGTTTTAAAAGATGCTTTTGATAAAGTTTTGCAAAACCTTTGTCAATAGTGTTTGCACTGATGTCAAGTTGCATTGGTGCAGATACAGAAACAGCTGAAACTAAAGGTGACTTGTCTCCCCATTCACCTAAAAGCTTTAAAAGCATATTTCCACCCAAAGAGTAGCCGACTGCATGAAGTTTACTGTTTGGATACTTCTTCACCAAGTGCTCTATCCACGCTTTTGCATCAGCTGTGTCTCCACTGTGATATGCTCTTGGTAACCTATTAACTTTCCCAGAACAACCTCTAAAATGCATTAGTACAGAATTAAGACCTGCCTTTTTTAACGCGTTCATAACACCTTGAATATATGAAGATTTATACGAGCCTTCAAGTCCATGAAAAAGAATAACAATATCTCTATTATCACAAGGCAGTTTTCTACACCAAAAACACTCCACAAAATCACCATCATCTAATTCAAATACTTCTACAAAAGTATCAAGTAAAATCTGTTTTCTAAAAAAAGCTGGATATAGTGTTTGAAGATGTCTATTTTTCAATCCAAAAGCAGGCTCAAATGTTTTCATCTATTTTTTCAGTAACTCTTCAATATCTTTTTTAATCATTTGGGGAGCAGCTGAAGGAGCATATCGTTTGACTATATTTCCTTCGCGGTCAACTAAAAATTTTGTAAAGTTCCACTTAATTCCTTCAGTCCACAAAAAGCCTCTTTTCTCACCTTTTAAAAACTTATAAAGTGGATTTGCATCAGCTCCATTGACTGTTGTTTTTGCAAACAGATCAAAAGTTACATTGTAAGTATTTTGGCAAAACTTTTTTATCTCTTTGTTTGTACCTTTCTCTTGTTGATTAAACTCATTTGTAGGAAAAGCAAGTATTTTTAAACCATTTTTTTTAAACTCTTTATACAAACTTTGAAAGCCTGAATACTGTGGTGTCATACCACAAGTACTTGCTACATTGACTATCAAAAGTACTTTATTTTTATATGTTTGCATTGAGATATCTTTACCATCAATATTTTTTACATTAAAATCATAAATCGTCATTCTTATATCCTTTGAGCGGTATTTTACCATATAATT
>DQTM01000266.1 GCA_015662785.1 Sulfurospirillum arcachonense
AATCTTTTTATGGCAAAGATGAAACAAACTCTTAATGATGAAGAACATGCAAAAGCAAGAGAATCTATCATGATGCATGTTAGAAAAGTAGTACCGTACAGCCTAATGGTCGCAGTTGCTTCTGGAATTTTTCTTTTTACACAGCATTTTGGTGAGATAGGTGATGATGGTTTTAGTAGATTTCAAATTATGCTTAGTATAAAAGCAATTTTGGGACTTTGGTTAGGAGTAAGAGGCATAAATCAAAAACTTTTTGGTATTCAGCCTTGGGTCTTTAAAAGCCATTTGTTTCCTTTTGGCTTGGTAGTTATAATTATATTGATATCACAGTTAATGTATTTATAAATGTTTACATGTAAGGATTATTCCTTACATGTAAAGCTCGCTTAGTGATACTCTATGATAGTAAGTTTGGTTGATTTGTCTTGTTCAACCTCTTTATAGACATTTTCAAGTGGTTTTATGTGGGCATCTCTTCCATAGATAAAACTTTGCTCCTCAACAATCACTTTATACGCTTTATTAAGGTTTAAAGCTCTTTTTTTACTTGGATTTAAAAGATAAGCAATATTGTTTTTTATCTTTTTTGCTTCACCTATATCTAGTTTATTGTTTTTGAAAAACTTGTTGTAGACCTCTTGATTTGTTCTAAATTCATTTGCATGATTATTGTTTTTCAAGTAATTTAAATACTCATTTTTTTTATCACTTATCCCATCTAAGCCTTTTTTATCCCAATATCCCCACTCAAATTTACGAGCATATGCAAAAGTAGAATCGCTAATCGCTCCTATATTTGCATGACAACCTATACAATAAAGAGTTTCTTCGTAGCTTTGTGGACGAAGTTCCCCTTTTGCATCTTCTATAAATCCTTGGTAAACCCAGCCGCGTTTGTTGTAAATCCCGCTCTCTATATCACCTATATAGACACTATATCTATCTGGAAAATCGTGATTTTCTTTAAACTCTTCATCACTAAGACTTTGATGTTCATGATAATTTGCCCATCTTAATTTCTTTGCATATCTTAACTCTTTCATTCTTACTGAGAGTTTTATACCTGATTGGGTGGGCTCTATGTATCTGACACTATGCAAAAACTCTGTTCCAACAGGATATAGTCCAAGGGCTATTTTTTGTTTTTTTGCTTGACCTACATAACTTTTATGTTCCTTGTTTTGCTTTATCAAATCTTCAACTATCAAAAGATTTTTTTTATATATATCCAAATTTACTCTTTTATTTTCGTCTAACCAAAAGAGCTTGGGTAATCTTATAAGCACATCATCAGTACTTCCATTAGTTGGCCAAAATGTTCCTAAAAATGGTCTATATTTAAAAGCTCTCCAGCCAGTTAATGTTCCATTGTTTTTTCTATCAAAACCATCCTCATCAAAATTAAATTCACAATCTGGAGTGTATCCATCCCATTTTCCATTGTTATTAAAATCCCATTTAGTTGGGATATTTTTAAGTTTGCTTGAGATGATTATTTCACTGTTTTTGTTTTTATAGTTATCTTGTTTTATATACGCCAATATATTTTTATCGGTTATTTTTGATACTTGTTTACTTCTATCTTTAAAAAGATTTGTCCATCTATTTTTAGTCGCATATTGTGGGAAAGCATATGATTCTTGTACATCTTCATCACTCATATAGTTTGGAATTTTAGACTTTATATGACAGCTATAACAAGGGTTATGTTTTACTCCTAATTTATCAACGGTTTTAGTATAACACTGAGATGTAATATATGCAGTTTCGTTGTATAGATTTTTATTTTTTAAATCAATTTCCACTGAAAAAACAGTTACAGCACTAAAAAGTGCTATAACTAAAAATAATCTACTTAACATTATTTTGTTAACCTGATGATGTATGTATTGTCTTTATCAATCCCAAAATCATTGTCATTGATTAAAATCCAATTGTTTTCATCTATATAAGCAATACCTTCGATTTTTTTAGGCATATTTTTTAGACTACTTGTATCTAAGACTAACTCTTTTTGCATTATATTGTCTAAGTTTTCACTCTGTTCTAAAGAAGGAGTTGTTTTTATGTCATCCCATTTTGAATCTAAGATAGAGTTTTCAAATTTGACCTTATAAAACTTTGTTGTTTTAGATACTCGTTCTAATACAATTAGTTCATCATCTGCAATTAAAACCATTTCAGAAATTTTAACTGCATTTTGATTTTTCTTATTATCAAGTTGAAATGATTGCGCATTATCCATTTTGTAAAGATATTCACCAATTACTTGATCTGCTTTAATATCATATTTAAACATTCTTACTATTGCAGATTTTTTGTATGTTTTTGTATCAGGATTTGCTAAAGGACTCTGCATTGAAAAATATAGATAATTTTCATCTTCACTAATAGCGAGGGATTCAATGCCTCTATTTAAAGGTCTTTTTGAGATTATAGCAGGAAGAGAAGAGCTTATTTTATAGTTTGAACCTTCTAAGTTTGTCTCAAAACCAGCAGGAACTACTCTTTTTAATATTTTCCCATCACTACTTAAATGCAAGATAGATGCACCATACTCTTCTGCTATCCAAAAACTTCCATCTGAAAGTTTGACTAATGCTTCTGCATCTAAACCTTGTGGGTCAAAAGCGATTGGATTACCTTTTATATCGTAGGCATTTTCAGTTCCAGCATTTGATACACCACTAACTTGATTACCATTTGCATCTTTTATCTGTATTTTTTCTAGAACTTTATAATAATTCTTAAAAAGTTTTATCTTATAAATTGTAGGTGTAAAGTTAGCTACAGGAAAGATTTTACCTTTCTCACAAAGTTTTTCTCCCATTAATTTTTTAGAATCTTTACACTTTATATTTGGACCACGGTCAGTAATAGTATAAAAAACATTTGCTGGGTCATTTTTATAGTGAAATGCACCACTTCCAATACCAATATCGAGTTTTAAAGTTTTATTCTTTAGCTTTATTACATCAAGCTCTTCAGCAACTTGCACTCTTTTTACATCCCAAGCTAGAGCACTACATGTAAGTAGTACTCCAGCTAATAAAATTAATTTTATTTTCACAATATTTCTTTTTTACTTGCTAATAACTGGTAGAGGTCCAATATATCCTGTATATGCTCTCATATCTTCTATTTTATTTGCTTTACTTGGCATATCTTTTTCTTTTGTCATGGCGTCACCTTCTCCATAAGGATGTTGAACAACTGACATTATGTATCCATAACCGTTAATATTGTTGTAATAATATGGAGATGTAGTTTCTGAACCATAAGGAGTTGTTTGGATTCTAGTTAACTTTTTATTAGCTAAATTATATGACCAAATATAATCATTTTGATGACCTGAACCTGTATCTTCACCGATTATCAAAGTTTTAGTATTTGGAATAAAAGTGATATTGTCTGGATTTGCTAAAGATGTAACAGAACAGTTATTTCCAGTTATTGATTTATCAACAAAACCTTCAACTAAAGAGTACATTGAATTAGGAACATATTTAGAATTTATTTTTGCACCACCTAAGTCATGAGGTGTTGAAAAAGAGAGCATATTTAGGGCATAAACTGCACCACAAGGATTGTATTTGAGTTTTATATCGTTATTTCCACCCTTGTCGTATTTATCATTTTTTTTACCTTTTTTTGTTTTATTTTCCATCCCTTTACCAATAGAGCTCATAGAAACGTATAAAATATTTTCATTTGGATTATATGAAATACCTTCCATCTTCCTAAATTCTGTAGTTGCCCCTTTCATCGCAGCATATCTTCTTGATTCCATTCTTGATGCTATCTCTTCCATGCCGTTTTTGACTTTTAAACATTCATATCCCGTTGTAGTGTTAATAGAGGTAAATCCAGTTGAACAGCTATTGTTATTTGGACTTGATACTTCAAAAATATCATTAAATTTTATTTTTTTATCTAAAGCAACTTTTATTGTATCATTTGATGAATGACCTAAATTAACCCATGTTATGTCGGCTCGTCCAGCTCCTCTTGAACTTCTTTGCTCCCACTTTGCAGCATATAAAGTACCAGCACTTAAGTCTCTTTTTTCATCCGCAACAAACATAAATAGAGCTACATTTGTTCCATCATCACTTAAAAATACAGTTTTCTCGTCTGGCATAACGTAAGATAATTCATGTGCAAATCTACCCATGGCATAATGCTTTGCAACTTTTACATCACCTTTCTCGTTTAAAACTGTAACTTCAGGTGTCCAACCATAATCATAAGGGTTTAATTTTTTCAAATCTCCACCATAGTAATCGGCCATAGCATCATAATATGCATTGATTGAACCATCTGCTTTTACTTTTGCTGCATCTGGTTCATACTCTTCACTCCCTAGATGAGAATTCCAAGGTGTAACAGACCCAGCACATGGAACCCAAAGTCCATTAACAGATGAAAAATCAATATTTTTTGTGCTTATTGCGTGAAGTTGACCATTTGATGTCTGTTCCAACTCAGTTATATACATAGCCGCAGGTCTTGTTTCAAATTGAGATACCATAAATAATTTATCTCCAATAGGTAAAAGTGAAGAAAAATCATTTGAGTTAGATATTTTTACAGAACCATCTTTTGCATATATTGGTTTAGAGTTACTATCATAAACCAAACCATAAGTACCCCCACCAACTTTATCTCCTGATCTTAGAATCGTGTTAAAACCGATTTTATGTTTAACTCCATCAACGCTAATATAAGAAGAGGCTGTAATTCTTCTTTTCTCATATTCACTTTGTGGAACTTTTACGCTACTAAATTCAATAGTATGGTTTTGAACTTTTAAAGGTTCTTTTGTTGACATGTTTTGAGTTGAATTAGTACAACCAACAAGAAAAGCTGAAACGACCAATGATGTAGCTATGATTTTTGATTTCATAGTAGATACTCCTAAATTTGAATAGTAAAACCTAAGATTAACTGATAAATATTACAAGTTGATAACAATAGCTTAGTTTTACTAAAATAGATATTTTAACCATAGCTATTATATAATTATAAAAAACAGGATAAAAGATGGAAAAATATATAGATGAAGAGATAATAGAAAAGTTTGAAAGCTTTTGTGATGATAAATACAGTTTGATAATCTCAACAGCAGACAAGGACAATATCCCTTTGACTAATTACTCTCCTTTTGTAAAATCTAAAGGTGATTACTATATTTGTGTAAGTTCTAATCTTCCTCATTATAAAAATATGGAAGAGCATAAAAAAGCCCATGTTTTTATAATAGAAGATGAAGAAAAGGCTTCTCATATATATGCAAGACAGAGACTTTATTTTGATGCAAGTTGCGAAGTTA